>NZ_JAQRFO010000088.1:0-5046 GCF_028598775.1 Xenorhabdus aichiensis | reverse complement strand
CGTTCCGAGTCTGACAGCATTGGCAGACATGCGAGAGTTTGTGTCGCATCGGCTGCCATTGCTGTCAGCACCTGCTGCAAATAGCCGACCATGCGCTCAACGGTCGCGGTATCGAACAGGTCGGCGGCATATTCCAGTCCTCCGACCAAACCAGCCTCGGTTTCGGTCAGCAACAGCATCAGGTCGAAATGCGCGCTATGGCTCTCCTGTTCAATCTGAGAGATTTGCAAACTGGGTAACGTTTGGTCTTGGGCCGGCGTGTTGTTTAAGGACAGCATCACCTGAAAGACCGGGCTGTAGCTCAGGCTGCGTTCGGGCTGTAGCGATTCCACCACCTGCTCAAAGGGCAGGTCCTGATGGGCATAGGCGGCAAGTGCACGTTCACGGACCTGCGCGAGCAAATCGGCTACACGGGGGGCATCACCCGGCGTAACGCGCATGGCCAGGGTATTGACGAAGGAACCGATCAGCCCCTCCAACTCACGGTGCGGACGGTTAGCGACCGGGGTGCCGATAACAATGTCATCCTGACCACTGAGCCGGGTGAGGACGATGCTCCAGGCGGTCAGCACAGTCATAAACAGGGTGGTGTTGTGGCGTTGTCCGAGCGCCTTAAGCGATGTTAGTAAGGCAGTATCGAGCCGGAAGGGGACTTGGCCGCCGGCATAGCGCTGCACTGGCGGGCGTGGTCGGTCGGTGGGGAGAGCCAGCAAGGCCGGGGCATTCTGGAGCTGCGCACACCAGAAGTCACGCTGCTCAGTGAGGACGGCTCCTTGCAGCCAGTCGCGCTGCCAGACCGCATAGTCAGCGTACTGGAGGGACAGCGACGGCAGGGGATCATCGCGGCCGTTGAGGGCGGCGTGGTAGAGGGTGCCCAGTTCGTGTACCAGTACTCCGATAGACCAGCCGTCAGAGATGATGTGATGCTGGGTGAGCAACAACACATGCGACTCGTCCGTCAATTGCAGTAGTTGACCACGAATCAGCGGGCCTTGGGTAAAGTTGAAGGGCGTCTGCGCCTCAAGGTCGGCAAGTTCGGCGATGCGGTGAGTGTGCATGGCCGGGTCCAGCGGGCGCAGATCCTGATAGGACAGGGCAAAGCCGGCGTCGGCGGGATCAATGTGCTGGCAGGGTTGGCCTTCGATCAGTACGAAGCGGGTGCGTAGGCTCTCGTGCCGGGCGACCAGACGATCGAGCGCGGTGGTCAGCGCGTGGCGGTCAAGTTGGCCGGTAAGGCGTAGTGTCACCGGGATATGGTAGGCTAGACTGGCGGCTGGATCGAGTTGGCCGAGGAACCATAACCGCTGTTGGGCGAAGGACAGCGCGAGCGGCTGGCTGCGATCGGCGACGGGGATAACGACCTGAGCGGTTGCCGAAGCCCCGTAGAGCGCTTGGGCCAAATCCGCCAGAAGAGGCAGGGCAAAAAGTTGCTGTAGTGGCAATTCCCGCGCCAGATCCTGACGTACGCGTGCGGCGAGCTGGACGGCAAGCAGCGAATGGCCGCCGAGTTCAAAGAAATGGTCGTGACGGCCGACCCGCTCCAGTCTCAGCAAATCTTGCCAGATCTGGGCCAGAATGGTTTCTATTTCGCCGACCGGAGCGGCATAGCCGCGCGTGACGACGGCGGACGCGTCGGGGGCAGGGAGCGCCGGACGGTCGAGTTTGCCATTGGGGGTGAGCGGGAAGGCGTCGAGCGTCATAAAGGCGCTGGGCAGCATATATTCGGCAAGGTGCCGGGCGAGTTGCTGACGCAGCTCGGCGGGAACCAGTTCAACGCCGGCCTGAGGCCGCAGATAAGCGACCAGGTACTTGTGACCCGGCTCGTCTTCGCGCGCCAGAACTACCGCTTCGCGCACACCGTGGCATTGCATAAGCCGAGCCTCAATCTCGCCGAGCTCAATGCGGAAACCGCGCAATTTAACCTGAAAGTCATTGCGGCCGAGATACTCGATATTACCGTCGGGAAGCCAGCGGCCGAGGTCGCCGGTCTTGTACATGCGGGCGTCCGGATCTGAAGAGAAGGGATCGGTAAGAAAACGTTCGGCAGTCAGTTCGGGGCGGTTCAGGTAGCCGCGGGCAACACCCGCGCCGGCGATATGGATTTCGCCGGCGACACCGAGGGGAACGGGTTGACCCTGCGGGTCAAGGAGATAGATTTGGGTGTTGGCAATCGGACGACCGATGGGGGGGAGAGTTGGCCACTGATCCATACTCTCGCCCAGCGTATATGCCGTAACCACGTGGCTTTCAGTCGGGCCATAGTGATTGTGTAACTGGCATGAGCCAGAACGTTGTAGAAAGCGGCGAATGGCAGGCGTAATGCGCAACTGCTCACCGGCGGTAATGATGTGGGCCAAGCAAGAAAAATCTCCCTCAATGCGACTGGCCGCTTCGGCAAGATGCTGTAGCGCAATATAGGGGAGGAAGATTCTATCAATCTGTTTTTGCTGAATCAGGCGGAGAAATTGTTGAGGGTCCCGACGTGTTTCTTCATTAATTAAGACCAGACATCCGCCTTCGCACAAGGTCGTAAATATCTCTTGGAAGGCAACATCGAATCCAAGCGCGGCAAATTGTAGCGTTTTACCGGTTCCGGATAGATGTGAAGGATCTTGACGGTGCCACTGCAATAAGTTCGACAATGCTGCCAGAGACATTTCCACTCCCTTGGGCAGACCTGTGGAGCCGGAGGTGTAGATGACATACGCCAGATGGCGTGACGTCAGCCCCAGCGCCTGCGTATCCGGATTGTGGACTGGCTGCGCCGTCATGGCGGATTCTTGGGCGTCAAGTACCACCGTGGGCACGTGGCTGGTCAGCCTGTCGGTCAGCCCCGTCTGGGTGAGTAAGACCACCGGTGCCGCGTCATCGAGCATATACGCCAGCCGCTCGTCCGGATAGGCCGGATCGAGCGGCACATAGGCACCACCCGCCTTAAGGATACCGAGCAAGCCGACCACCATTTCAAGGCTGCGTTCAACACAAATTGCCACCCGGTCGTCCGGACGCACGCCCAGCGCAATCAGATGGTGAGCCAGGCGATTGGCGCGGCGGTTTAATTCGTCATAGCTGAGTATCTGGTCTTCGTACACCACGGCGGTGGCGTCGGGGTTGTGTGTAGCCTGAGCCTCAAACAGTGGGTGGATCAATGCGTCCTGCGGCAAGTCCGTCTGGGTGGCGTTGAAGTTCACCAGCAGTTGTTGCCGCTCTTCCGGCGGTAAGACAGGTAAGCTTCGGATTTGTGTCTCGGGAGAAGAGAGAACGGCCTCCATCAACAGGGCTAAACGCGATTGGAGAGCTATGACTTCAGCGCAGTTCAGGTAGTGGGTTGAGTAATTGAATTCAATCGTGACGGGCTGATTGACATCCTCACTGTTAGCGAATGTGTATTGGTAGATCGCGACGAAGAAAGGAAACGGTGTTCCACGTTGTATTTTTGAGTATTTGATAGTGGCACCGGGCAGGTCAGCGTACGCTTGGAATGACTCAAATGACAGCATGATGTCGAATAGTTGAGCGCGTCCCGTCTTCTGCTGGATTTGTGTATGCCGATTGATCTCCGCGATCGGCAAGCGCTGACGTTTATAGCAACGACGCAGCTCTGCTGCCGCTTTGCGCATAACATCAAGGAAGGTGTCATGAGGCGTAATAGTTATGCCGACGGGAATGACTGACGAGAACATGCCCAACGTGCGTTTTTGCTTGGCATTCTTACGGTTGTGTACGGGAATGCCGATGACGATTTCCTCAGCCTGGGTGGTACGGGCGAAATAGCAAGCCAGAACGGCATACATGAAGTGCAGAACAGACAACCCATGCTCGGTCACAATAGCTTCGATGCGCTGGAAAAGCCCCTTATCCAATTGCCAAAGTACCGGTTCGGTTTGTCCGTGATCTGCCGTTTTATCCGGATTAGGCGGTTGGAGCAATGCAGGAGGCAAGTTCACATAGCGTTCCAACCAGAATTGCCGGTCGTGTACATAGCGTTGTGAATCGAGATAGGCACGATCCTCGGCAATAAAATCGAGATAGGAAGGAGCGGCTTCTGGTAGTGCCTCTCCCCTGATTAAGTGACGATAAGTGTTGACAAGATCTTCGGGAATTAGCGCTAAATTCGTAGCATCTCCGATCAGATGATGGCAACAGAAATGCCAGTACCAGCGTGTATCACTGACTCGTAACAGTTCGGCGCGCCATAATTCCCCATTCAAGTCGTACGGACGCATGAAAGTAGCGCGTATGTGTTGTGCGGCTTGGGCTTCTGCATCGGCATGATGTGAGAAGTCATGGATTGTCACGGAAACCGGGAGCATGTCCACAAGTTCCTGAAGCGGCAGTTTCTGGGTATTGATGAGCCGTAAACGTAATGCGTCATGACGATAAACAACGGCTTCAAAGGCGCGTACTAACAGTGTTTCATCCAGCTTTCCGTCAATGAGGACAAGTGAACCGAGATTGTAGCTGGGGCTGTCAGGATGGAGAATTTGGTCAAGCCAGACAACTTGTTGGGTAGAACTGAGCGAAAATTTGCAAGAGGAGGATTCAGAGGAACTTTCAAACGCAAGCTGATCTTTGTTGATACGATTGCATGGCATAGGCATTACTTAACTCCTGCTCGCTAGGCTAATGGATGGAATGTGAGTTATATGACGTTGCTGGACATTGAAAAATGAGTTATTTCATAAATAGATACTTTATTTTTTTAATCTCACTTCTAAAAGAGTTAGAATTCATTTATTTTTGATAAGTATCATTAAAATTACTGGTGGTTTGGTATTGGTGAATTGGATGCTGCGGTATCATTGCTGTCAGTATATGTGGCAGTTGCTTAATCACATTAAGGTATTTATAAAATCAGTTTTATTACAGCAACAACAAAGAATGAAAGAAGGTATATCACTATGATAATATTTAATGAAATTATAACAAAATAATATTATTTAAAAATTCACTGATTGGGTTTGTTTATTTTATCAATATTTTACTTGGCTAATTTTAATAATAAGATTATTATTTATTATTTATTATTTATTATTTATTATTTAT
>NZ_JAQRFO010000087.1:0-5271 GCF_028598775.1 Xenorhabdus aichiensis | reverse complement strand
GTTGAATTTCGTCACGCTTAGTACCACGCAGCAGAACACCTACGTTCTCACCAGCACGGCCTTCGTCCAGCAGTTTGCGGAACATTTCAACGCCAGTACACGTTGTTTTCACCGTATCTGTGATACCAACGATTGCAACTTCGTCACCCACTTTAACGATACCACGCTCAACACGACCAGTCACTACAGTACCACGGCCAGAGATGGAGAATACGTCTTCGATTGGCAGCAGGAATGGCTTGTCAATGTCACGCTCTGGTTCTGGAATGTAGGAATCCAGTGCGTCTGCCAGTTCAATGATTTTCGCTTCCCACTCTGCTTCGCCTTCCAGCGCTTTCAGAGCAGAACCACGGATGATTGGCGTATCATCACCTGGGAAATCGTACTGAGACAGCAGCTCACGGACTTCCATTTCAACCAGTTCCAGCAGCTCTTCATCATCAACCATGTCACATTTGTTCAGGAACACGATGATGTATGGAACGCCTACCTGACGACCCAGCAGGATGTGCTCACGAGTCTGTGGCATTGGGCCATCAGTTGCAGCAACAACCAGAACTGCGCCATCCATCTGAGCAGCACCCGTGATCATGTTTTTAACATAGTCGGCATGGCCTGGGCAGTCAACGTGCGCATAGTGGCGAGTTGGGGTATCGTATTCTACGTGAGAAGTAGAAATGGTGATACCACGCGCTTTTTCTTCTGGTGCGTTATCGATCTGATCGAATGCACGAGCGCTACCGCCGTAAGTTTTCGCCAGAACAGTAGTGATTGCTGCAGTCAGGGTAGTTTTACCGTGGTCAACGTGGCCGATAGTACCAACATTAACGTGCGGTTTTTTACGTTCAAACTTTTCTTTAGACATTAGATTGTTCCTCTAAAACACGGAATCGGTGGTTTCACCACATCAACCAAGCAGTCGCTTGTTAGGTATTTACAGGAAGAAAATTCAGGAGGCAAGAACAGGGGAAGTGGTGCTGATAGGCAGATTCGAACTGCCGACCTCACCCTTACCAAGGGTGTGCTCTACCAACTGAGCTATATCAGCACATCTTGGAGCGGGCAGCGGGAATCGAACCCGCATCATCAGCTTGGAAGGCTGAGGTAATAGCCATTATACGATGCCCGCGTGAACTCGGCTACCTGACTTTAATCAGCTGTTTATTGTATCTTAAGTATCTTCTCTGGAGTAGTAACTCGAGCAGAACACTCAAGACAAAAACTGGTTAATGGTGGTGGGGGAAGGATTCGAACCTTCGAAGTCTGTGACGGCAGATTTACAGTCTGCTCCCTTTGGCCGCTCGGGAACCCCACCTTTCCAAATTTTTAATGGTGCCGGCACCAAGAGTCGAACTCGGGACCTACTGATTACAAGTCAGTTGCTCTACCAACTGAGCTATGCCGGCATCAAGTGCTGCGCATTTTAGGTAGTGTTGGCCCCCGATGCAACAAAAAAATTGTTTTTTTTATTCTTTCGTTCACAAAACGATCACCACTGGCATTTTTGATGATTTTTTCAATAATATTGGTATAAATAATCAACAAAAATCATTACTGCTCAAGTAGCAAGAAACAGATTCACCGAATCTTTTTAAAAAATCATTCATACTACATTGGCTCTTTTTTAAAAAAAGTAAGAAATAAGCTAGAAAAACAAACAAGAAAATTGTTCGATTTTTTTACAATTTTGTATTTCCTATCAAAAAAATTACTAAAATCATAAAAAAATCTACGCCTGTAGTAACGCAACCGATATGATGAGATTTATTTTTTGTCGGATACGGGTGTTCACAACAACCTGTCCAACCTGCATAGACAGGCAGATGTTGGCTTATGAATAAGAAAGAATCTTTTTTGACGACTCCATATTTACAATTTGATCGTGAACATTGGGCAACATTACGTGACTCAGTGCCTTTGACACTCACAGCAGAAGAGATTGCTGCTTTAAAAGGGATTAATGAAGAGATTTCAATAGAAGAAGTGGTTCAGATCTATCTTCCATTGTCACGTCTACTCAATTTTTATATTAGTTCCAATTTGCGGCGGCAGGCCGTCCTTGAACAATTTTTAGGGACTGGTGGGCAAAAAATACCTTACATCATTGGCATAGCAGGCAGTGTTGCTGTTGGAAAGAGCACAACCGCGCGTTTATTACAAGCATTGTTAAGCCGCTGGCCCGAACATCGCCGCGTTAAACTAGTAACGACAGACGGTTTTTTACACTCTAATAATGTATTGAATGAACGTGGCTTAATGAAAAAAAAGGGCTTCCCTGAATCCTACGATATGCGCAACCTAGTGAAATTCGTCGCTGATATAAAATCAGGCGCCGAAAAAGTTACAGCACCAGTATACTCTCACCTCAGCTACGATATTGTCCCCAATGAACAACTAATCATTGAGCGTCCAGATATTTTGATCCTTGAAGGACTAAACGTGCTGCAAAGTGGTATGGATTATCCACATGAACCACATCATGTATTTGTGTCTGATTTTGTCGATTTTTCTATTTATGTCGATGCGTCAGAAGAGTTGCTCAAACAATGGTATATCAACCGTTTTCTTAAGTTCCGGCAAGGTGCTTTTTCTGATCCAGACTCTTATTTCCACAATTATTCTAAGTTAACTACCGAAACAGCGATAAAAGTTGCATCAGATATTTGGCTGGAAATTAATGGATTAAACTTACAACAAAACATTTTACCAACTAGAGAGCGCGCTAGCCTAATTATGACTAAAGGAGCGAACCACGCTATTGAAAGTGTCAGGTTGAGAAAATAAAGCAATAGCCGGAACTATTTCCGGCTTTGCATTCAACAACCTCTGAGGGAAATTTCACCACCAATATACGGTGTAATAACACCATTTATATCAAGCAGCAATGCCCCTTGTTGATCAATTCCACGAGCCGTTCCATAAACTTCCTGATTTCCAATAATCAGCTTTACTGAACGATTCATAAAATTATCTAATTTTAACCACCGGAAAAGAAATGGAGATAACCCTTCGTTTTCAAATTGAATTAACGCTTTTTTAAGCTCAAGAATGATTTCAGAAATTAATTTATTGCGTTCAACAACTATTCCCGCTTGCTGTAGATTAGTCCACTGCTGGTTAATCAATTTCTGCTGTTCACTACTCATTGAAATATTCATGCCTATTCCGATAACAATCTGAGCCGCATCACCCGTTTTTCCTATCAATTCAACTAATATCCCTGCCAGCTTTTTATCATCCAGATAGAGATCATTCGGCCATTTCACTTTTACTCTTTCAGCCCCCTGACGGTTAAGCACTTCCGCAATGACTATCCCAACAACCAGGCTTAATCCTATTGCTGCAGCTGGCCCTTGCTCCAAACGCCAATACATGGACAAATATAAATTTCTACCAAAAGCAGAAATCCACTGCCTGCCACGGCGCCCCCTTCCAGCATACTGATATTCGGCAACACAAGCGTCACCTGAATCGAGTTCTGACAACTTCTCCAGCAAATACTGATTGGTAGAATCGATAACAGGTATAACTTCGAGACGATCATTTGGCAGGTAACCTGCAATAAGCTCTTTATCCAGCAGATTCATTGATACAGGGAAACGATAACCCTTACCCGGGATAGTTAAAATTTCTACACCCCATTCACGAATGGTCTGAATATGCTTATTTATTCCCGCACGACTCATTCCTAATTCTTGACCAAGCTGCTGCCCGGAATGAACTTCGCCATCGGATAACACTTTAATTAATTTTAATGGGATACTAATATCTTTCATGAAATACATTCCACTGCATCTATCTCACCCTCACTACCAATGAAACGTACTTCAGGCTCTAAGAAAATATTAAATTTTTCTGCTACTTTTTTGCGTACATAAGTCGCCAAAGCAGTAATATCCTGACCCGTTGCATTACCTTTATTGATTAACACCAGTGCCTGTTTCATATGTATGGCAGCGTCACCAATACAATAACCTTTCAAGTGACATTGATCTATCAGCCAACCTGCCGCTATCTTTACATTATGTTCATCATGGTGATATTGAGGACATTCTGGATAATCAAATTTGATCTTTTGCGCCAATTCAATAGATACAATTGGATTTTTAAAAAAACTGCCAGCATTCCCGGTAATAACAGGAGCGGGTAACTTACTCTGACGCATTTCACAGACAGCATTGAATATGCGTTCTGGTGTTACGTCTTCACATGAGAACTGTGTTAAGCCGCCATAAGTTAATATTGGTTTCCAAACCTTATTTAATTGCAAGCCAACTGCTGTTATAGCATAGCCATCTTTATATTGATGTTTAAAGATACTATCTCTATAAGCAAATTGGCATTCATTTGCCATAAGATGAATCAGTTTGCCAGTTTTCAACTCTATTAGATCGACATATTCACAGACATGTTTAAATTCAATTCCATATGCACCAATATTTTGAATTGGTGCTGACCCCACATTTCCTGGAATCAACGCTAAATTTTCTAAGCCATAGATCTGTTGATGAAGAAGATGAACAATCAGCTGATGCCAGTTTTCACCAGCACCAACATGGATATGCCATGCTGTATCCGATTCTTGTATATCAACACCAAGAATACGATTCAATATCACAGTACCTTTAAAATTTTCGGTAAAAAGAACGTTACTCCCCCCACCAAGTAATAAAATGGGATGCTCTTTTTCCTCCGCTTCTTGCCATGCAGACAACAGTGATTCAACTGAAGTTACGGTAGAAATATGATCAGCACAGGCTGATATACCAAACGTGTTGAACGCTTTTAATTGGATAGATTGACAGGCAGACATTTACTTCAAGCTCGATAAGTAATTTATCTGTAGTCTATCAGACTCTACATTTGAAAGATAAATCAGTAGTTACCGGCTATGATAATAAGAAACTAAGAAACGCAAAAGGCCACTCGTTTGAGTGGCCTTTTGACTGGGTATTAAAGCTTGGCAGTTCCCTACTCTCACATGGGGAGACCCCACACTACCATCGGCGCTACGGCGTTTCACTACTGAGTTCGGCATGGGGTCAGGTGGGACCGCCGCGCTATTGCTGCCAAGCAAATTCTATTTTACTTGCCGAACATATTATTTATGGTGCTGATACCCAGATTCGAACTGGGGACCTCACCCTTACCAAGGGTGTGCTCTACCAACTGAGCCATATCAGCATGAGCTATTTTCGTTCACTATTGATGTGATTCCGAATGCTGAAATAAAAAAAGCTGCCTTTTGGACCGGCAACCTTGTTTAATTGA
>NZ_JAQRFO010000086.1:0-5420 GCF_028598775.1 Xenorhabdus aichiensis | reverse complement strand
CCGACCCAGTTAGCCGCCAGCAGTTCCCACACCGAAACATCAAAGGTATAAGGGGTTTTTTGCAGCACGTTATCCGCCGCATTTAAGGCATATCGGGATTGCATCCAGCATAGGCGGTTCATGACGCTTTGGTGCGTCAGCATGACCCCTTTCGGCTGACCGGTCGTTCCTGAGGTGTAGATGATGTACGCCAGATCCGTGGCTCCGTTTATCGGCACCGGATTGTCCATTGGCCGGCCTGCGGTCACCGACGGATCATCCGCCGCGATCAGTGACAGCGTGTGCGTGTATTCCCCCAGCGCCGTCAGGTGCCGCTGCTGGGTCACCACACATGAAGACCCGGTGTCGGCCAGAATAAACCGGACCCGCTCCGGCGGATATTCCGGGGACACCGGCACATAGGCGCCCCCGGCTTTCAGTACCGCCAGAATACTGATGATCATCTCCAGGCTGCGATCGAGGTACAAAGCCACCGGCGTGTCTGCCGGCATCGGCGCATTACGCTGCTGCTGATAACGTTCGCGGATCACAACCGCCAGCTGGTTCGCCCGCTCATTGACCTGCCGATAAGTCAGCGTTTCTCCCTCAAACACCAGTGCCACATTATCCGGTGTGGCGACCACCTGAGCCTCAAACTGCTGTTGCAACGTCCGGCTCTGCGGATACGGCACGTCAGTCTGGTTCCAGCGGTGCAGCAGAGTATGGCGCTCCTGTGCGGACAACACGTCAAGCCCGGCCAGAGGCTGCTTCTGATCGGCGACAAACGCCATCAATACCCGCTGATAGATATCTGCCATTCGCGCTATTGAGGACTCGTCAAACAGACTTACCGCGTAATTTATGCCACCGGCAATATTGGCCTGCTCCCCGGCCATAAACAGGCTCAGGTCAAACTTGGCGGGGCTGTATAAAACCCCGGCCAATTTCACCGGGCTAAACGGCAGATTTGCCCTGCTTTGCCCGCCCTCATTCAAATTCTGTACCCCAAACATAACCTGGAAAATAGGGTGGCGGGCGGTGTCGCGCTCAATCTCCAGCGCATCAACCAACTGCTCAAACGGCACATCCTGATGGGCCTTAGCCTGAGCAATCACTGTGTGGGTCTGTTTAATCAGCTTTTCCACGCTGCCGGCCGGCTCAAGCTGCGCCCTCAAGACCAGCGAGTTGACAAACATCCCAATCAGCGGCTGGGTTTGCGCATGGTGCCGATTGTCGGTCGGGGTTCCCAGCACGATGTCGTTCTGGCCGGACAGTTTCGCCAGCGTGACGTAAAACGCACTGAGCAGAACGGTATACAGGGTAGTTTCCTGCGTTTTTGCCAGCGTCTTCAGTTGATCCGAAAGCCCGCTCCCCAGCGCAAAATTGAAATCCCGGCCCTGATAATTCACCTGTGTCGGCCGGTTCCGGTCCGTTGGCAAAGACAGCGGTTCATAACCGGCCAGAGTCTGCTGCCAGTAGGCCAGCTGGCGTTCACGCACCTCGCCCTGCAAATAGTCACGCTGCCATCTGGCATAATCCCCATAGGTGATTTCCAGTGGCGGCAGCGGGCTGTCACGGCCTTCCCGCAGGGCAGAGTAAATTTCCGCCAGTTCATCCATAAAAATATCGACGGACCAGCCATCAATGGCAATATGGTGCCACATCATCAATAAATAATGATGTTCGGCCACCCGGTAGTGACACAGGCGCAGCCCCGGCTCTGCCGTCAGATCGAACGGAGTAGCCAGCTCCGTGCCCACCGCTTGCAAGAGCGCATCAAACGCCTCACAAGACTGTGACCGGAGAACCAGATTACCTTCCAGTACCTGCTGGTAGGCCTGCCCCTCGTCGTCATTACGGTAGACCGTTTTCATCACCGGATGGCGCTCAACCACCCGATGAATGGCCGTTTCCAGAAGGGATAAGCAGGCCCCATCATTGAGCTGTACCAGATAAGGGATATGATAGGCATGGGTTCCCTGCTCAAACTGTTCAATAAACCGCATCCGCTCCTGAGCAAATGACAGCGGGTAGCGCGCCAGTTCAACGTGGGGGATCACCGTGCAGGCCTGCTGTCCCATCTGTGCAGCCAGCCCGGCAATAGTTTTTAACTCAAACACCTGTGCCAGAGAGACTTCCACGGCCAGAACACGGCGAATGGCGGCTGTCAGCTTAATGGCTATCAGAGAATTACCCCCGATCCGGAAGAAATTATCCTTAATGCCGACCCGCTCCAGCCCCAATACGTCCTGCCAGACGGCACACAGCTGAGTTTCCAGCGCATTACGCGGCGCCACATAATCGTCCCGGTTTCCCCACATCGGGGCAGGCAACGCCCGGCGATCCAGTTTGCCATTCAGGGTCAGGGGCACCGACTCAATCCGGGTAAAGCTCGAAGGCACCATGTAGTCCGGCAGGCGGGCGGACAGGTACGTCATCAAGGTTTCATCCGACAGCCCCCCGTCCGTGACCAGATACGCCGCCAGGGCTTTGTGGCCCTCATGCTCGCAGTCAATCACCACCGCCTGTTTCACCTGCGGGTGCGAGGCCAGCACGCTTTCAATTTCCCCCAGCTCAATGCGGTAACCGCGGATCTTGACCTGAAAATCATTGCGCCCCAAGTATTCCAGCGTGCCGTCCGGCCGCCAGCGCACCCAATCGCCGGTTTTATACAGGCGGGTGTAGCCGCGCGCCTGATCTTCCGCCGTGGCAAACGGGTTCGCCACAAAACGCTCCGCCGTCAGCGTCGGCCGGTTCCAATACCCACGGGCCAGCCCCGCGCCCCCGATATACAGTTCCCCCGGTGCACCGATGGGAGACAGGTTGCCTTCACCATCAAGGACATACAGACGGGTGTTATCAATGCCCTTACCGATCGCCCGGTCCCCGTCCTGCAATAAGTTTTGGGTGGCGCACACGGTGCCTTCGGTGGGGCCGTACTGGTTAAATAGCGTGACATCCGGCGGTAGATTCAACGCATTCAGCGCTTCGCCGCCAGTATGGATGACCTGCAAGGTTGAGCGGGCCAGTTCGTCAGCAAAATGATTCATCAAGGCAGTGGGAATAAATGCCTTGGTAATGTTGTTCGTATTGATAAAAGCCAGCAGTTGTTCGCTGTCCGCTATCACGGCCGCTGGTGCGATAAAAATCGTCGAACCCGCCATCAGAGCTGGGAAGAGTTCAAACACCGATGCATCAAAAACGTAATTAGAAAAGAATAACGCCTTTACCGTTTCCCCCAGTAAATGTGTTCGGGCAATAAACTGGGACAGATTCACCACGCCCGCATGTTCAACCATCACTCCCTTCGGCTGGCCGGTCGTTCCCGAGGTGTAGATGATGTACGCCAGATCCGTAGAGGTATTCACCGGAGCAGGATTATTCACTGGCCGACCTGCGGTCACGGACAGATCATCCGCCGCAATCAGTGACAGCGCGTGGGGATATTCCCCCAGAGCCGTTAAGTACCGCTGCTGAGTCACCACGCACGGGGCTGCGGTGTCGGTCAGAATAAACCGGGTTCGCTCGGGCGGATATTCCGGCGAGATCGGCACGTAGGCGCCGCCGGCTTTTAGTACCGCCAGCATGCTGATGACCATGTCCAGACTGCGATCCAGATACAGCGCCACTGGCGTGTCTGCCGACATCGGCGCATTGCACTGCTGCTGATAGCGTTCACGGATCACAACCGCCAGCTGGTTCGCCCGTTCATTGACCTGCCGGTAGGTCAGCGTTGCCCCCTCAAACACCAGCGCCACGTTATCCGGCGTGGTTGCTGCACGGGCTTCAAACTGCTGTTGCAGGGTGTGGCTCTGCGGGTACGGCACGTCGGTCTGATTCCAGCGGTGCAGCAGGGTATGGCGCTCGTCGTCACTGAGGAACCTCACCGACGAGTGCGGCTGGTACGGATCGCGGGCGACGGTATGTAAGATGCGCTCAAGCTGGCACAGTAAACGCCGCGCCTGTTCGCCCGTCAGCCAATCTTCCCCATAACTCAATTTCACGGTCAGGCTGTCACCCTGTTCATAGGCCATCAGTAACACCGGATAATCCACTTTTTCGATGGCCTGACGGAATGCCAGCGTGTTTTCAATGCCTGTCCCGTGCTCGCTCATCACCGGTGCCGGGTAGTTTTCAAAGACCAGCAGGCTGTGGAATAAACGCGCCCCGTCGGGCTGCAAACTGGCCAGTGACACCGCGCTGTGGCTGTTGAGTGCCGCAATATCGTTCTGGATTGCCTGTAAAACGGCCAGCACGCTGCCGGCAGGCCCCCATTGCACTGTCAACGGCAGGGTATTGATATACAGCCCGACACTGGACTCAATCCCGTCTACCGGTACATCTCGCCCGGACACCACGGTGCCGACAAGGGTCTGCTCATCCCCGCAGTAACTGTGCAGTAATTTATGCCAGGCAAATTGCAGCACCACATTCAGCGTTATTCCGTGCTCCCGGCACATCGTCTTGAGCTGCCCATAGGCGTTTCCCTCTACCGTCAGCACCTGCTCGGCCGGGTTTTCGACCGTTTTTATCTGCGCCAGGTCAATCCCGTGACTTAACAACGCAGAAAGATCATTCGCCCCCTGAAACTGGGTTTTGCGTTCAGCCCAATACGCCTCGGAGGCCTCCTTATGATCAAGATGATACTGCTGAGTCGCCAGATAAGCCGTGTCCCCCCCTTTCGGGAGGACCCGTCCCTGCACCAGCGCATTGTAATACTCATGCACGGTCTGCAATAAAATCGGATTACTCCAGCCATCGGCAATACAGTGATGCTGAGTGATCAGTACCGTCGCCAGCTGTGCCTGCTGCCTGATTAAAGTGAAACGGATTAACCCGGGCTGGCTTAAATCAAAAGGCTGGGCCCGGTCATTTTGCTGGAGTTCTTCAATCGCCCGATCCCATTCTTCTGGCGGCAATGGACTGATATCTTTGATCATGAAATTGGTCGATCCGATACTGGCACCCTCTGTCACAATCTGCAACACCTCTCCTTCCCAGTCAAAGGCCGTCCTGAGGACAGGGAAGCGCAGTGAAGCCAGTGTCCAGGCCTGCTGGTAGACCGCAAAATCCAGCCTGTCGTGATAATCCAACAGTAACTGCACTCGATAAGCATCATCCTGCGGTTGAGCCAGATAATGATAAACAAAACCCTGCTGCAAACTGGTGGCGGGATACAACGCTTCAATCTGATACCTCTGCTGAAAGCGACTCAACCGCTCGATTGAAACGCCTTTAATTCCATAATCACTGGGGGTTTTTATTCCGCCCAACCGGGCCTGTTTTTGGCCGGCCGTGATGACGGTGGTGAGTGCCTGCTCAAGTGCCGTGATAAATACCTGAGTCTGGGCCGGTGACAAACGGGATCTCACACTGAATTGCAGGCTTCCCGCCTGAACCGCCCCATTGATATCCAGCAGCAAAGGATTGGGGTTATCGCT
>NZ_JAQRFO010000085.1:0-5690 GCF_028598775.1 Xenorhabdus aichiensis | reverse complement strand
TAAAATAATAAAATAATAAAATAATAAAATATACAACACTAAGCCACTAAAAACCAATAACAAAATTAAAATTAAAATTAAAATTAAAATTAAAATTAAAATTAAAATAGTATTTTAAAATCTTATTTATCATTATCACTCCTAATAATTTACTTATTTTAATAACATTAATATTATCGACAGTTATGGCTATAAATATCGTATTTATGTAATTAATCGCAATATATACCCTGAGAAACTCACTATTTCTATCATATTAATTACTCTACTTTCCGTTATTACCATGCCTATTTCTATAATTATGATTGGCAATATTTTTACTTTAAATTAATAAATCCTCTTAGATTGATACTTATATTTAGATATGCGTAAAAAGTATAATTCAGGTAGTTATAATATACTTTTCATTATAACTACCAAAAATACGGTGTATCTCTTGCTATTTGACAACCTCAAGGTGATTTAGTGAACATTTAGATTAATAAGTATCACATTAAAACGTTTTATACATTAACAGCAGCACAGTATTCACATTAAAATTACTTATCGTAATTTAATGCCTAACGCTATAGATGGCATGATTTATGCTATTCCTAATTATGAGTCGTAACCCACTTTTATATCAAAAATTAAATATAATTTACACTTCTAAAAACGTGAAAAGTTTGTGTTAAAACAAAGTGTAATGATGTAATCTTTATTAAATTACTTAATAACGAAAAATATCCAGTATATAAAGTAAAGCGTTTTGATGATGACTTAATGAAATACAAGATTTTTTAGTAATAAATCCACTCACTCAGCGGAATTGAATGCCTTTTAGTTTCATCAAACGCACAAAAATTTAACAATAAATTTTCACAACATTAAATAAACTAAGGAGTACATAACATGTTAGCCGTAGAATTAGTTATCGTTCTGCTGGCCATTTTTTTGGGAGCACGACTAGGGGGAATCGGAATTGGATTTGCGGGAGGACTTGGTGTTTTAATACTGGCCACAATCGGAATCAAACCGGGAAGCATTCCATTTGACGTTATTTCAATCATTATGGGAGTCATCGCCGCTATTTCTGTCATGCAAGTCGCTGGCGGGCTAGATTATCTCGTTCAACAAACAGAAAAACTACTGCGCAGAAATCCAAAATACATCACTATCCTCGCCCCCATCGTCACTTATTGCTTGACGCTATTAGCTGGAACAGGAAATATCTCTCTGGCAACACAACCTGTCATTGCCGAAGTCGCAAAAGAACAAGGCATTAAACCCTGCCGACCACTATCAACTGCTGTCGTAGCCGCACAAATTGGACTGACTTCTTCGCCAATTTCCGCAGCCGTAGTTTATATGTCTTCTGTCATGGAAGGGCAAGGTGTCAGCTATATTCAGATGTTGATGGTCATCATTCCCTCATCGTTTGCTGCAATTATTTTGATGTCATTCATCGTCTCATGGTTTTTTGATTCCAAACTGTCTGACGATCCTGTCTACCAAAAACGCCTTGCTGATGGCCTAATTGAACTACGCGGCAGTCATAAAGTTGATATCCAGCCAAAAGCTAAACTCTCTGTACTGCTGTTTCTGTTAGGGGTAGTTGGGATTATTATTTACGCGATTATTAATAGCCCAAGCCTTGGTCTAGTTGAAAAACCACTGATGAATACCACCAGCGCGATACTGATTATCATGTTAAGCATCGCCACCCTCACAACAGTTATCTGCTCTGTTAATACCGATGCTATTTTAAATTCAAGCACCTTTAAAGCCGGTATGAGCGCGTGCATCTGCATTATGGGTGTCGCATGGTTAGGAGATACATTTGTTCAAGCTAACATGGGTTGGATTAAAGAAACTGCGGGTAGTTTGATTCATGCCCAACCGTGGCTGCTGGCTGTAATATTCTTCTTCTGTTCTGCTCTGCTCTATTCGCAAGCGGCAACCGCGAAGGCCCTGATGCCCATGGTTCTGGCGCTGCATGTCACACCACTGACAGCGCTCGCTTCTTTCCCTGCGGTTTCTGGCCTATTTATCCTGCCAACTTATCCGACTCTGGTTGCGGCTGTGCAGATGGATGATACCGGCACCACTCGCATTGGGCGTTTTGTATTCAACCACCCATTCTTCATTCCGGGCACCATTGCTGTTGCGTTATCCGTGGCATTCGGTTTCGTGGTTGGTGGTTTGATCCTATAATTATCCAAATTTTCAGTATGTTATTTTAGGGGTTTAAACACCCCTAAAATATTCCCGCCTCAAAGCCTTTCCTTAAAATGACCCGCTTATTGCCTTAATATTAGGCAAGTCGCTTTCTGCCATGAGTTTCATCAGTTATAGTTCTAACTCAGATATCATGCTAACTCTGGCAAATTTCATGAACCAAGATACAGGCAGGTCAAAGATTATCTTATGATGAAACGTATTCTCATATTGCTTCTGCTGTTAAACGGCATAGCTATTTCTCCTATCAAGGCCAATGCGCTGTTTGAACCGCCGGGACAAAATCGCTATCTTCCTGCAGCTCAAGCATTCATGTTTGATTTTCAGCAAAAAGACAATCAACTCACACTAAACTGGAATATCAAACCCGGTTATTACCTCTATCGAAAACAGTTCATCATCACCCCGATAAAAGCAACTTTGGGTCATCTCGATTTCTCCGAATCGGTAGATCACGAAGATGAATTTTTTGGCAAAACTGAGGTTCATTTTGGTTCAGCACGGATTAACGTCCCTATCCTTTCTGCCTCTAATAACGCCAATCTGCAAGTCACGTACCAAGGTTGTGCAGAAGCCGGGTTCTGCTATGCTCCAGAGACAATAACTGTGCCATTGTCAGCCGTTATTGCCTCGATTCCCTCAACCAATGAAGCCGCAAAACAACCTGACATAACAACATCTCAGAAGGCATCATTACCGCAGGAAGAATCCCCTCCCAACGTACCTGACGTGCCATTTTCACCCTTATGGGCATTGCTGATTGGGATTGGCATTGCCTTTACGCCTTGCGTTCTGCCCATGTATCCGCTGATTTCCGGCATTATTCTAGGGCAGCGGCGCCCCGATAGCTTAAAACGCATTTTCTGGTTGGCAATGAGTTACGTGCAGGGAATGGCGCTCACTTATACCGTGTTGGGATTGATCGTTGCCGCCGCCGGATTGCAGTTTCAGGCTGCATTGCAGAACCCTTACATTCTGGTGGGGCTATCAATTCTGTTTATTTTGCTGGCCTTGTCCATGTTTGGGATGTACTCATTACAGCTCCCCTCTTCTGTCCAGACTCGTTTAGTTGACTGGAGCAACCAACAAAAAAGCGGCTCTTACATTGGCGTATTCGTCATGGGAATCCTGGCCGGGCTGATCGCCTCCCCCTGTACTACCGCTCCTCTCAGTGCCATTTTGCTTTATATCGCCCAAAGCGGTAATACCCTGATTGGCGGGCTGACCCTTTACCTCTATGCTCTTGGCATGGGCCTGCCACTTATTGCCGTCACGCTATTCGGTCACAAACTCCTGCCCCGCAGAGGCCCGTGGATGCAGTACGTTAAGGAAGCCTTCGGATTCATTATCCTGGCGCTCCCCGTATTCCTATTGGAGCGAGTACTTGGTGATACGTGGGGTATAAGGCTATGGAGTTTGCTGGCAGTCGCTTTCCTTGGCTGGGCTTTCGCATTGACCTTAAACAGCAAAAAAGGCTGGCTGCGCACCCTGCAACTCATCTTACTGGTACTGGCACTCATCGCCTCACGCCCCTTACAGGATTGGGTGTGGGGAAGCCCGGCTGCGACACAACAGCAACCATCGCTGAAGTTTCAGCAAGTCAGTGACTGGCAGGAACTAAGCCAGATCCTAGCCGAGAACCGCCATCAACCCATTATGCTGGACCTTTATGCGGACTGGTGTGTAGCGTGTAAGGAGTTTGAAAAATATACCTTCCCCGATCCACAAGTGCAGGCGCAATTAAGCCAATTTCTCGTATTGCAGGCAAATGTCACGGAGAACGGTTCAAAACAGAAAGAATTACTGGATAAATTGAAGGTATTGGGGCTTCCCACTATCTTGTTTTTTGATGCTCATGGAAAAGAGCTACCCGATTCACGAGTCAGTGGTTTCATGGATGCAGGACGCTTTAGCCGCCATTTACAGCATCTACAAAAATAATTTAAAAGGAGAGCAATTGTGCAACGTGAATATGTTCTTAGTCATGCCCTGAATTTACTTGAGCAGCATGGCCTGTCAGCAACATTGGAGACGCTTTTAACTCCCCTAGAGGTTGATATCAATCAAATAAAGCATTTCTGGCCTGATCGCGAAGCCTTGCTCTACGATTGCCTGCGCTATCACAGTCAGCAGATTGAAATCTGGCAGCGCCAGATCCTGCTAGATGAGGTTTTGAGCCCTGAGCAGAAATTACTGGCACGTTACGACACCCTCAAGGAAAAAGTACAGAAACAGCGTTATCCGGGTTGTTTGTTCATTGCAGCTTGCAGTGTCTTCCCTGATACAGGGCATCCGATCCACCAACTGGCAGAGCTGCAAAAACAAAATTCTTTTCATTATACCGTAGAGTTATTACAGCAACTTGAGATCGAAAACAGTGAACGGGTTGCCAAACAAATGGAACTGATCCTTGAGGGATGTCTCAGCAAACTATTAGTAAAAAGAGAACTTGAAGATGTAATAACGGCAAAATTGCTGGCACAAGATATTCTGACCATTGCAAAATGCCGAAAAAATGGCGCATTCAGTTAAGAAAAAACAGCCCAATCTGAATAACCACACTAAATTGGGATGAAAATACAGCAATCAACCGTTTTTCACGGTTTTTTCGCAGAAAGTCATTGACGGATTTAGCTGAATACGGTTTAATGCGCCCCGTTAGCCCGGATAGCTCAGTCGGTAGAGCAGGGGATTGAAAATCCCCGTGTCCTTGGTTCGATTCCGAGTCCGGGCACCACGATTTTAAAGCTAATTTGTTGAATACTATCAGGTAATTAACAAATAAGTTAAAATTTATGGATGTTAAGAAAATGTTAAACAATTGGTCGCCTAGTTTGTACGCTCAATGTTTAAAAAAGCCGTAAATTAAAGAATATAGAGTGCCTGCATTTGCAGGCACTCTTTTTCCGTTAAAGGTAATGATTTCAGTAATTGATTCTGATGTCAAGTAAGGTAAATACTTTACGGGACCGGTGATCGGTATTAGCCATTTTTTCATACCATCAATGTTGATGCAGGGCAGTTCACTCACACCTCCGCCTCCTCAATCCTGTCTGAGATCTGCCCTGTCTTTTTTCCTGCTGTTATCCTTATACCGAAATATCCAAGTATATCGCCAGCTCATTCTCCAGTGTTTTACCTGCGATTTCCATATCGATATCAATATATTCCATTGTGGTTGCCAGACTGCGGTGCCCCAGCAGGCTTCTGACCAGTTGCAGATTACGGTCCGGCGCTTTCATCAGTTCGGTGGCCAGTGTGTGACGGAAACGATGAGGGGAAACAGCAAAACCACACTCTTTCGACAACCGATTGAAGAAGGAGCGGATATGCTGCCTTTCTTTATCATGATCATACCGGTAACGGCTCATCCGCCCGTGGGCGTGAAAGCTCAGACGACTTAAATCAAACAACGGATCATCGTCTTTCGCCCCGCAGGCTCTCGCATGCTCAACCAATTGAGCCAGCCGGGG
>NZ_JAQRFO010000084.1:0-5758 GCF_028598775.1 Xenorhabdus aichiensis | reverse complement strand
TATTGCCTCATCCGTGATGTCCCGTTTATCCTTATTTGCAACATTTGTTTTGGTGTTAACCCGTCCTTGAAATATTTTCCCTGTCAGCGGTGAACACCATATTTTTTGTTCTTGTGCCATTATTATTCTCCTGTATTTAATTTCACGGTACTATTCCAGTCTATTGAAAAGCTGTCATCTGTTTCATACGGCAACTCGGTTCCTGCGTCCCTGCATCGTCTGCACCAACTGTCATATCCTACTATGGTTATGTACTGGCCAGATGGGGGTAACATGTGGTATTTGTTAGTCCTGTCCATCATGCAATCATAGCCACCGCTATTTAAAATAATGTCCACATAACCTTTATCGCCATTTTTTAAAACGACCCTATCTCCTATTTTTAATTTTGGATATTTTTTCAGATCGATATGGTGCATCATCATTTTCCTATATTCAGGTAATAAAAAGCCCCGCATTGGCGAGGCTGGTGTTTAACTGTGATTATTATTTACAAACTCCCCATTCTATATTCTAGTGAATAGAATAAGAATGATGCTGTAGGGATTAAAAATACTAGCGCCATTAACGTACATATAATTTTAATTATTGGCTTCTTAGATGTGCATGCTATATAGATAGATAGCACTCCGACAGGGGCGCTTAACCACCAACACATCAAAAACATAAACTTGAACCATTCAAAGCTATACATTTCATCTACTAACACACACACTCCCTCATGAATCCCATTGTCTAATCCATGAATATATCAGTTCTACTCACCACAGCCCACTCGGAAATGAGCTGGAGTTAGTTTTTAATTGTAATAAATTTCAACTCGACAAAATGGGTATGATGTTAATTTGTTTTCAACAATAAATTTTTCCGCTTCTTCCAGTGTATTGAAGAAATAGGAGACTTTGATATTCTCGGTTTGCTCTTCTTCGTACTTCCCAGCTAATACACAAAATTCTTTGTTCATTTCACCCTCTCGCTGTTACTGTTGTTGATTTGATGTGCCTGCATGTTTAACCACCTCAGGCGGCAGTAGTTCTGCTACTCCCCAGCAACAAAATCGGTTATAATTCAATCTCCCCAGCAAACAAAAAGGACAAATAATGACCACGCCATCAGAGAGGCAAGATATGATTATCCGCACAATGAATGACAGAGAGTATTTAATGAGTCCGATAAGCACTGAAAAATTTCAGTCTCTTATTGATGAGCTTGGTGAGGAAAAATTAGCGAAAGATCTGAGTTACCTGCAATCTATTGGATTAGTTCAATTAGGTGCGGTTGAGATTGGCACTACCGATGATGAGCCTTATTCATTTAATCTTAACAAGATGGCATTAACTGCGGCGGGTGTTGACTATGCCAACATGGACACCATCGGAAATAAAATCAACACGGTAACTATCAAGATTCACCAAAATACCATTGAGCAGATTGAAACAATTATCCTGTCTGCTAATTTGCCTGAGTCAGAAAAGAAAACCCTTTTGCAATTAGTAAAAGAAAAAGGTGCTGAGAAAGTTGTAGGAAAATGCGTTGATACTTTATTCGCTAACGCAGGTTCCGTAACACAAGTTCTCTCTGAATTGGCAAAAAGTACATTCTAACCCCTCGCCGTAACCCCGCCTGACTCCAGTATCCGATTGCTAGCTCTTTGCTTGGTTGAGTAAAGAGCTACGTCACTCATGCAGCAAGATCCGCCGTTGTTGTCACTCGCGTCTGTCTTGAGTTGCGCAAACAGATTTGCTAGTGCATCAATTTCATCGACCGGCTGACCGAAAATACTGTCCCAAATTTCCCCAGTCGTTCTGGGAGCAGCAGCCCGAGCTTCCATGCGGTTTTGCTTCCGTCTCAATTTATAACGTTGTCGTGAGTTCATATGTCCTCCGCAAATTGATTTTGGTGGTGTGGTGATCGCTACGTTGTGGCTCTATCGCAGATCGCGCCTCCCGTAGTCCTGATACAGTCATCACCTGCGCTTGAGGACTGATTACTTTTAGGCTCAGTCACCACACCCCAAAACCAACTTGTTTTGGCCTCCCATTTCCAAGGAGGAAGTTAAATTGTTAAAGAGCGAAATTTCCTTTTATCTTTGGCTCCTTGCCTTGGATGAATACATTATTAACCGTCAGTTAATCATAGTCAATAACCAATGGTTAATTTAATTAAAAATAATATTTAACTAACTGAATTTAAAGTTAATAAATTTTTAACCAATGTTGGGAATGTGATTTGGATCGGATATTTTGATGATGGGAACGCTGGATAGAGATAGCCGCATGGTTAGCGGCTATGCTTATTTACGGAGAGGATGCTATCGGATTACCACGCCATCACTGACCAGTTAATAACTCGACCAATGATTTTTACGTCCTGAGATTCTGTTATTTCATCAGGGAACTCTACAGAGTTAAAACTGCGTACAATCAATTTACCGGGTTGGCGATATAACAACTTAATGCGAAATAAATCACTTTGCTCAATAGCGTATATCCCTCCATCAACAATATTTTGATGGCCGCAATCAACGGTTACAGTTGATCCATTTGGGATTACTGGAGACATACTGTCACCATGAACAGTGAACGCCACAACATTCGAAGGGCAAGCCCCATATCGACGAAGAGTCGAACGTGAAAACCTCAATTTTAATCCATCGTAATCTTCGTTAGTACAGCAGCCGATTCCAGCAGCTAACTCTATACTTCTAAAAAATGGGATGACAACCTCATCATCATCGATTGGGGTGGATGAGTCCCAAGGCTCAACCTCTTCTCGTTCTACCTTTGATATTGATATTCCGTCTATTGTTTTAGAACCTCGGCCATACTCTAACCACTCCGGCCTGACACCAAGCCATTTGCTCAACGCCAACATATTACTGGAGTCTGGAATTGACTCAGAATTTAGCCATTTCCAAACAGCAGGCCCACTAACTTTTATTTTTTGTTCGGCAAGTGCGTTAGTAATTTTCTTGCCTAGCCCACGCCCAGCATGGCCTGCATTCAAGCACGCCTCTTTTAGCCTAGCAGTGAACTCAACCTTATCAGTGCTTTTAACCATAAGTTAATTATCTTCCACACTTGACTTAACTGTCAGTTAGAATTTAGAATTAACTAACAGTTAACTTAATTAATAAGGATATTAACCGATGAACCCGGTTGAATTCGCAGTTAATGCCGTTGGCGGACAGGCCGCTGCGGCGAAAATCTGCGGGAAAAGCAGCGTTGCAGTTTGGAAATGGGTGCAAAACGGCTGCCTACCTCGCACTGAATACACGGGAAAAACCCGGTATTCAAAATTGCTGGCAGAGCATTCTAACGGAAAATTTACCGAAAGATGGCTACTGCAAGCAGCAAACCCGGATAAAGAAGTAGCGTAATAACCGATCTAACTGCTCTGACTGCTCTTTAACAATCTACTGCTCTCCTTGAAAACGGGAGAATTATTAACCTGATTATAGTCAGGTTGACGGTTATTTATTAAACAAAACTTAACTATAGGAACTGTAGCAGATGGAAGTCGCAAAAGTTGTCAAAAATACTCGTGTCACGTGTAGTGCCAGATCTCTGGAGGGCTGGTTTCTCAAAGAGTCTATGGAGTTTGGAAATAATGATCTGGCACGTGAAATGGGGATTCATCCCTCGGCATTGAGTCGGGATAAGAACCGGATAGCACGGCTAGCTAGTTTAATGATTGTGAAGTTGGGATTGCCAGAGGGAAGCGTAGCAGCGCCGGGATGTGAGGCCAACATTGTTCTGACGGGAGTTGAGGCCAGCAAATTATTGTCGATGCTGGATAACCTCATATACCCAAAAAGAAAAACCTCGAAGGCGGCTACCGACGAGGCTTCTGAAATGCAACTTGAGATGGGAATTTAGCGGTTCCCGAACACCATTTCAACGAGGTTAATTATACATGAAAACGAAATTTAATCACAGCGCAGTGCATAAAAATCTCACGCGCGAACGGGAGGCTCGTTTAGTCACCGAACAGGGATGTGAAAAACTGCGTGATGCTCTGGAAGATGCCAAATTGCGGCTGGAGCACCGCGAGGAACTGACCGGAGGGAAACGCCATGAGTAACGTTGCATACGCTGATTTTGGAGCTAAAAACAGGCAAGAGAGGCCGACGGTGGCAGATCTTGATAATGGATACACTAGGATAGCTAATGAGATTCTAGATGAAATTATGCTAGCTGGTCTAACCAAACACCAATTACTTATCGTCATCGCTGTATGGAGAAAAACATATGGCTTTAACAAGAAAATAGATTGGATTGGTAATGATCAGTTAGAAAAAATGACAAGACTTGATAGTACCAAATGCTCAACTGCTAAGAATCAATTAATACGGATGAAAATTCTTATTCAAGAGGGCAGAAAGGTTGGAATGAATAAGGATATTTCGGAATGGATTTTAAACATTGACCGAAACAGTAAAAGTTTTACCGAAACAGTAAAGAAAAGTTTTACTGAAACGGTAAAAAGGTCTTTACCGAAACAGTCAAACACAAAAGACAATAATACAAAAGACAAGAAAGACAATAAAAACATATTGTCCGAACAAGTTCAGACTGAATGTGAAAAACCTTCTCCTGAGCCAGCAAAACAAGACCAAATCCAATCGGCCTTTGAAACTATTTTCTGGCTGGCAGGAATGCGAAAGGTGGGGAAGCCAAAAGCACTGTCCTCGTTTAAATCTCAGTTCAAGGAGTGGCGGAAAGAAACCGGAGGAACGCCGGAACAGTTTGCAGAATTTCTAGCGGCAGATATCCGGTTACGTTTACAGGCGAAGATATTCGGATTTGAGAATCTACACCCGACGACCTACCTCAACGGACAACGCTGGACAGACGAGAAACCGGTCACCAATACACCCACTCAATCAACTACAGGCCAATCAGGGATTACGGTCAGTGAGTCTGGTTTGGTTTTTCTGGATTAACCATAAATTTGAGGAGGCATGATGACAATCACTGAACTGTCTGATCGTCTGTGGTCTGACGTTGAAAGAGTGGCTAAGTATCTACTGCCGAACGGCAAGCGAGAAAGTCATGAATGGGTCGCTGGGTCAGTGGATGGCGAGACTGGAAAGAGCCTGAAAGTGAATCTGGCAGGGAAAAGAGTCTGGTCAGACTTTGCGGAAGGGACTGGTGGTGACTTGCTGGACTTGTGGGTTCAGGTGAGGGATTGCAGCCTCCATCAAGCCATGACGGAAGCCAAACAATTTTTAGGCATTACCGATGATGATCATAACTTCGAGGCTAAGCGCCAGAAGAAATTTAGCCGGCCGAAAAACGAATCCCTGAAAAAGAATATCCGTAAAACAGTGAGTTGTTACACCTATCTGGAAAGTCGCGGGATCAGTCAGGCAATCGCCGAAGATTTTAAGGTGTGTGATGCTGTTGTCTGGTCACACGATGAGAACCGAGAACTGCCAGCCATTGCCTTCCCCTATAAGCGAGATGGCGAGTTGTTGCAGGTAAAGCGGATCAGTACTGAACGTCCGAACGGTAAGAAAGTGATTTCGGTTGAGGCAGACTGTGAGCCGTGCTTGTTCGGATGGGACGTACTGCCAAAAGATGCCAGAGCGGTGATCCTCTGCGAGGGTGAAATCGACTGCATGAGTTATTACCAGTATGGATTAAGCGCTCTGTCTGTCCCATTTGGCGGCGGTAAGGGAGCAAAACAGCAATGGATTGAGTTTGAGTATCACAATCTGGATCGCTTCACTGAAATCTGGTTATCACTGGACAAT
>NZ_JAQRFO010000083.1:0-6233 GCF_028598775.1 Xenorhabdus aichiensis | reverse complement strand
CATAAAGCGCTGGTGGCGTACCTGATCACGGAGGGGGCGCTGTCGGATGAAACCCTGATAGGGCACGTGTCTGCTCGTCTGCCGGACTACATGGTACCTTCAAGTTTTACCCGGATTGAGTCGGTGCCCCTGACCCTGAATGGCAAACTGGATCGCCGGGCGTTACCGACACCAGTGTGGGTGAACCGGGACGATTATGTGGCGCCGCGCAATGCGCTGGAAACCCGGCTGTGTGCGGTCTGGCAGGATGTCCTGGGGCTGGAGCGGGTCGGCATTGAGGATAACTTCTTCCGGATTGGCGGTAACTCCCTGATGGCCATTAAGCTGACAGCGGCCATTCGCTATACCCTGGCAGTAGAAGTCCCACTGGTACAGGTATTTGAACTGAAAACCGTTGCCGCTCTGGCCGCACAGATGGGGCAGCAGGCCTGCACAGTGATCCCCCACCTTGAACTGGCGCGTTACCCCCTGTCGTCTGTACAGGAGCGGATACTGTTTATCGAACAGTTTGAGCAGGGGAGCAGTGTCTATCATGTCCCCTATCTGGTGCAGCTGGATGATGGAGACTGCTTGCCCTTGCTGGAAACGGCCATTAATCGGGTAGTCGAACGCCATCCGGTGATGAAGGCGGTGTACCGTACTGACGATGCAGGGCAGGCTTACCAGCAGGGGCTTGAGGGCAGTCTGATTTTCCGGTCACAGTCTTGTGAGGCGTTTGACGCACTTCTGCAAGCGGTGCGCACGGAACTGGTTACTCCCTTCGATCTGACGTCAGAGCCGAGCCTACGCCTGTGTCACTATCGGGTGGCCGAACATCATTACTTATTGATGATGTGGCACCATATTGCCATTGATGGCTGGTCCATTGATATTTTTATGGATGAACTGGCGGAAATTTACCCTGCTCTGCTGGCATCCCGCAACAGCCAATTGCCGCCACTGGAGATCACCTATGGGGACTATGCCAAATGGCAGCGTGACTATTTCCAGGGTGAAGTGCGTGAACGCCAGCTGGCTTACTGGAAGCAGACTCTGGCCGGTTATGAGCCGCTGTCTTTGCCGACGGACAGAAGCCGGCCGGCACAGGTGGATTATCAGGGACGGAATTTCAATTTTGCGCTGGGGGATACGCTTTCGTATCAGCTAAGGACGCTGGCAAAAACGCAGGAAACCACCCTGTATGCCGTTCTGCTCAGTGCGTTCTATGTCACGCTGGCCAAACTGACCGGACAGGATGACATCGTGCTGGGAACCCCGACCGACAGCCGGCATCATGCGCAAACCCAGCCACTGATTGGGATGTTTGTCAACTCACTGGTCTTGAGGGCGCAGCTTGAGCCGGCCGGCAGCGTGGAAACGCTGATTAAACAGACCCACGCGGTGATTGCCCAAGCTAAGGCACATCAGGATGTGCCGTTTGAGCAGTTGGTTGATGCGCTGGAGATTGAGCGCGACACCGCCCGTCATCCTATTTTCCAGATCATGTTTGGGTTGCAGAATTTGGGTGAGAGCCTGCCAAACAGGGCAGGTTTGCCGTTTAATCCGGTGAAACTGGACAGGGTTTTACACAGCCCTGCCAAGTTTGATCTGAGTCTGTTTATGTCGGAAGAGCAGTCCAGTATTGCCGGCGGCATAAATTACGCGGTGAGTCTGTTTAATGAATCTACGGTAGTGCGGATGGCTGATCTTTATCAGCGGGTGTTAGCGGCGTTTGTGGCGGATCAGAAGCAATCTCTGGCCGGGATTGACGTGTTGTCCGCACAGGAGCGCCACACCCTGCTGCACCGCTGGAACCAGACCGACGTACCGTACCCACAGAGCCACACCCTGCAACAGCAGTTCGAGGCGCGTGCGGCAGCCACACCGGATAATGTGGCGCTGGTATTTGAGGGAGTAACGCTGACCTACCGGCAGTTAAATGAACGGGCGAACCAGCTGGCGGTTGTGATCCGTGAACGCTATCAGCAGCAGCGCAATGCGTCGATGCCGGCAGACACGCCAGTAGCGCTGTATCTGGATCGCAGTCTGGAAATGGTCATCAGTATGCTGGCGGTGTTGAAGGCCGGCGGTGCCTACGTGCCGGTCTCGCCGGCCTACCCGCCGGAGCGTATCCGGTTTATTCTGGCAGACACCGCAGCCCTGTGCGTGGTGACCCAGCAGCGGTATCTGACGGATCTGGGGGAATACAGCCCCGCGCTGTCACTGATTGCGGCGGATGATCCGTCCGTGACCGCAGGCTGGCCGATGGACAATCCGGCGCCGGTGAATATATCTACAGATCTGGCGTACATCATCTACACCTCGGGAACGACCGGCCAGCCAAAGGGAGTGATGGTAGAGCACGCCAGTGTCATTAATTTATCCCAGTTTATTGCCCGAACGCATTTATTGGGGGAAACGGTAAAGGCCCTGTTCTTTTCCAATTATGTTTTTGATGCGTCCGTATTTGAGCTATTCCCGGCCCTGATGGCCGGTGCAACGATTTTTATCGCACCAGAGGCCGTGACGGCGGACAGTGACCAACTGTTGTCGTTTATCAATACGAACGAAATTACCAAGGCGTTTATTCCCACCGCCTTGATGAATCATTTTGCCGACGAATTATCCCGTTCGACTTTGCGGGTCATCCATACCGGCGGCGAAGCGCTGAATACGCTGAGTTTACCGCCAGATGTCATGCTGTTTAACCAGTACGGCCCCACCGAAGGCACCGTATGCGCCACCCAAAACTTATTGCGGGACGGGGATCGGGCGATCGGTAAGGGAATTGATAATACCCGTCTGTATGTCCTTGATGGTAAGGGCAATTT
The DNA here is from genome assembly GCF_028598775.1 of Xenorhabdus aichiensis. Taxonomy (NCBI): domain Bacteria; kingdom Pseudomonadati; phylum Pseudomonadota; class Gammaproteobacteria; order Enterobacterales; family Morganellaceae; genus Xenorhabdus; species Xenorhabdus aichiensis. The sequence goes on along the minus strand of NZ_JAQRFO010000083.1, from coordinate 3,423 downwards.
GTCCCCGATCGGGGCGCCGGGGGAACTGTACATCGGGGGAGCGGGGCTGGCCCGCGGATATTGGAACCAGCCAGCGTTGACGACGGAGCGTTTTGTGGTGAATCCGTTTGCCACGGCGGAAGATCAGGTGCGGGGCTATACCCGCCTGTATAAAACCGGTGATTGGGTGCGCTGGCGGCCGGACGGCAATCTGGAATACTTGGGGCGCAATGATTTTCAGGTCAAGATCCGTGGCTACCGCATTGAGCTGGGGGAAATCGAAAGCGCGCTGGCCACGCACCCGCAGGTGAAACAGGCGGTGGTGATTGACCGCGAGCATGAAGGCCACAAAGTGCTGGCGGCGTATCTGGTCACGGACGGGAGGCTGTCGGATGAAACCCTGATGGAGCACGTGTCCGCCCGCCTGCCGGACTACATGGTGCCGGTCAGCTTTACCCGGATTGAGTCGGTGCCCCTGACCCTGAATGGCAAGCTGGATCGCCGGGCATTGCTGGCGCCGGTGTGGGTCAGCCGGGACGGTTATGTGGCGCCGCGTAATGCGCTGGAAACCCAATTGTGTGCCGTCTGGCAGGACGTATTAGGTCTGGAGCGGGTCGGTATCAAGGATAATTTCTTCCGTATTGGTGGCAACTCTCTGATAGCCATTAAGCTGACAGCCGCTATTCGCCGTGTTTTGGCGGTGGAGATTCCATTAGTACAGGTGTTTGAGCTGAAGACTATTGCCGGGTTGGCCGCACAGATGGGGCAGCAGGCCTGCACGGTGATCCCCCATGTCGAACTGGCGCGCTATCCCCTGTCGCTTGCCCAGGAGCGGATGCTATTTATCGAACAATTTGAGCAGGGGAGCAGTGTCTATCATATCCCTTATCTGGTGCAGCTGGATGATGGCGACTGCTTGCCCCTGCTGGAAACGGCCATTAATCAGGTAGTCGAGCGCCACCCGGTGATGAAGACGGTATACCGCAGTGACGATGAGGGGAATACTTACCAGCAGGTGCTTGAGGGCAGTCTGATTTTCCGGTCACAGTCTTGTGAGCATATTGACGCGCTCCTGCAAACGGTACGTGCTGAACTGGCCACTCCGTTCGATCTGACGACAGAACCGAGCCTGCGCCTGTGTCACTACCGGGTGGCTGAAAATCATTACTTATTGATGATGTGGCACCATATTGCCATTGATGGCTGGTCCATTAATATTTTTATGGATGAACTGGCGGAGATTTACCCTGCTCTGCTGGCATCCCGCGATAGCCAACTACCGGCCTTGGATATCACCTATGGGGACTATGCCAAATGGCAGCGTGATTATTTGCAGGGTGAGGTACGTGAACGCCAGCTGGCTTATTGGCAGCAAACTCTGGCCGATTATGAGCCGCTGTCTTTGCCGACGGACCGGAGTCGGCCGGCACAGGTGGATTATCAGGGACAGGATTTCAATTTTGCGCTGGAGAGTGAACTTTCGCACCAATTAAGGGCGCTGGCAAAAACGCAGGAAACCACCCTGTATACCGTTCTGCTCAGTGCGTTTTATGTCACGCTGGCTAAACTGACAGGACAGGATGACATCGTGCTGGGAACTCCGACCGACAATCGGCATCATGCGCAAACCCAGCCATTGATTGGGATGTTTGTCAACTCACTGGTCTTGAGGGCGCAGCTTGAGCCAGCCGACAGCGTGGAAACGCTGATTAAACAGACCCACGCGGTGATTGCCCAAGCCAAGGCGCATCAGGATATGCCGTTTGAGCAGTTAGTTGATGCGCTGGAAATTGAGCGCGACACTGCTCGTCACCCTATTTTCCAGATCATGTTTGGGTTGCAGAGTTTTGGCGAGGATCAGCCAAACAGGGCATGTTTGCCGTTTAATCCGGTAACACTGGATGGTGCGCTACACAGCCCCGCCAAGTTTGATCTGAGCCTGTTTATGGCAGAAGGTGAGAGCAGTATTACCGGCGGCATAAATTATGCGGTGAGCCTGTTTGACGAATCCACGATAACGCGGATAGCCGATATCTATCAGCGGGTGCTGACGGCGTTTGTCGCGGATCAGAAGCAACCTCTGGCCGGGATTGACGTGTTGTCCGCGCAGGATCGCCATACCTTGCTGCACCGCTGGAATCAGACCGACGTGCCGTACCCGCAGAGTCACACCCTGCAACAGCAGTTTGAAGCCCGTGCAGCAGCCACACCGGATAACGTGGCGCTGGTGTTTGAGGGGGTAACGCTGACCTATCGGCAGGTTAATGAACGGGCGAATCAGCTGGCGGTTGTGATCCGTGAACGCTATCAGCAACAGCGCCATGCGCCGATGCTGGCAGACACGCCGGTGGCGCTGTATCTGGATCGCAGCCTGGAAATGGTCATCAGCATGCTGGCGGTGCTGAAAGCTGGTGGCGCCTACGTGCCGATGTCGCCGGAATATCCGCCCGAGCGTATCCGGTTTATTCTGACCGACACCGCAGCCCCGTGCGTGGTGACTCAGCAGCGGCATTTAACGGCGCTGGGGGAATATCCCCACGCGCTGTCACTGATCGCAGCGGATGATCCGTCCGTGACCGCAGGCCAGTCAGTGAATAATCCGGCACCGGTGAATACGTCTACAGATCTGGCGTACATCATCTACACCTCGGGGACGACCGGCCAGCCGAAGGGAGTGATGGTAGAGCACGCCAGTATCATTAATTTATCCCAGTTTATTGCCCGAACGCATTTATTGGGGGAAACGGTAAAGGCGTTATTCTTTTCTAATTACGTTTTTGATGCGTCCGTATTTGAGTTATTCCCGGCCCTGATAGCCGGCTCGACGATTTTTATCGCGCCGCCGGCCGTGACAGGAGACAGTGACCAATTGCTGTCGTTCATCAATACGAACAACATTACCAAGGCGTTTATTCCCACCGCCTTGATGAATCATTTTGCCGACGAATTATCCCGTTCGACTTTGCGGGTCATCCATACCGGCGGCGAAACGCTGAATGCGCTGAATCTACCGCCAGATGTCATGCTATTTAACCAGTATGGCCCGACCGAAGGCACCGTGTGCGCCACCCAAAACTTGTTGCAGGACGGGGATCGGGCGATCGGTAAGGGAATTGATAACACCCGTCTGTATGTCCTTGACGGTGAGGGCCATTTATCCCCGATCGGTGCGCCGGGGGAACTGTATATCGGGGGCGCGGGGCTGGCCCGCGGATATTGGAACCGGCCGGCGTTGACGGCGGAGCGTTTTGTGGTGAACCCGTTTGCTACGGCGGAAGATCAGGCGCAGGGCTACACCCGCCTGTATAAAACCGGCGATTGGGTGCGCTGGCGGCCGGACGGCAATCTGGAATATCGGGGGCGCAATGATTTTCAGGTCAAGATCCGGGGCTACCGCATTGAGCTGGGGGAAATCGAAAGTGCGCTGGCCTTGCACCCGCAGGT
>NZ_JAQRFO010000082.1:0-6868 GCF_028598775.1 Xenorhabdus aichiensis | reverse complement strand
AACTGAGAGCCATCCACTCACGATAGTACTTACGTTCGACCCAACACAGTTTTGCCAAACGACGACGAATCTCAGAACGCGGCGCTTCGGATATAGCCCACTGACGATAACGCGCAAATTTTTCTTTATGTTCAGCCACAAATTTCATTGCTGTAGTCATTTTTATTTCCTTTCAGAATTAATATTGTTTATTTGGAATGAGCTGGAGTTAGTCAACTGAGAGCCATCCACTCACGATAGTACTTACGTTCGACCCAACACAGTTTTGCCAAACGACGACGAATTTCAGAACGCGGCGCTTCGGATATAGCCCACTGACGATAACGTTCAAATTTTTCTTTATGTTCAGCCACAAATTTCATTGCTGTAGTCATACTCACCTCGCTGTTACTGTTGTTGATTTGATGTGCCTGCATGTTTAACCACCTCAGGCGGCAGTGGTTTTCATTAAAATGCCTTACCGCCAGATTTGGCGCGGTTTTCTCGTTTATGGTCTGCCCGATGCCTGTTGTAGGCTAATTTCTCAGCAATCGCGCCCTCGATGTCATACCCAAATGCCTCTGCATAATCCAAAATACGAATAACAGCATCAGCTAATTCTGCTTCTGCCATAGGTCGATGCGGTAGGTGGTCATCCATCAGGTTTTTACGTTCTCCCTCCATTGCCTCACTGATTTCAGAGTGAATTAAACAAAGCAGGGTTCCGCGTTCACGGGGTTTATCCCACCAACCGGCTTCAACATTTTGCTGGTGAATTTGTTTTTGTAATTCAGTGAGTTTCATCTCAGTCCTTCTTGTGGGGTTTGGGGTTAGATCTTTTAGGTAATACGCATGGTTAGCCACTGAATAGCGGCTAACCCCTCGCCGTCACCCCGCCTGACTCCAAACGACGGCGGGTTTTGGTTTTGGTTGAGATTAGTTCTTTCGACGGCGATTTATTCACTGCCGTAACAAAATTGCTGAATACGTTAACAGTGTCGCGTTCTTGTTGGGACGGACGCTGTTTCGGTTGACGATTATTTCGGAAGTTCTCGTGCTGCTGCTTCCGGGACTGAAAAAAGAAATTGTCGAGAATGTTTTCCAGCGGAATGTCTTTGTCGTTCATGGAATTTCTCCGTTAATTAACTCACCATAGGCCACTCAGTGAATGACCTACAGTCAATCAACCACACTCTCGCAGTGGTCGCGCTCATGCCCTTGAGTCCGTGTTTTGGAATCGCCCTTGCTATCCTCAGCTATAACCGGAAAGTGACTGGCATCACTCTGCATTACCGGCACACCTTCTTCCTCATTAACCCTAACCAGCGTGTGTGCAGTTCGACCTGCTTCTGGCTCCCTACGTGGGGACTCGGGGCTGCGTTACTAGCGCAGCATAACGCTATGCGTCGCGGTCTATCCGCTTTGCTAAACCATGATTAATTTTCCTTTTGGTTAATCACGAGCAGTTTCATAACGAGTGCGCCTTTACGGGTTGCGTTGCCCGATTGCCTGAATGATTACTCGATAACCTGAGTAACTACCCGGCGCTATTTCAATTTGCTAGGGCTCGTCAGTTGCCTGTCGTGTGGGGTTCATATTGTTAAAGAGCAAACTTCTTTTTACTTTTGGCTCCCTGCCGTTGATGAATACATATTGAACCAAAAGTACGAAATAGACAAGTACCAAAAGTACAAAATATTTTAAATATATCGTACTTTTGGTATAACTAATTGTTAGATAAGGAAATAAATTTTTGAGATTATTTTAATTTGTGATTGCAGTCACTAATTGGCCAAAGAAAGAATATAGACTGGTACAAAAAGCCCTCAAGGGAGGGCTAGAAAAGAAGTTAGTGCTTATTTGGTAATTCTGGTCGTTTTACAGCAAGCAATATTTTTTCAGCTTGCGGAGCTGGAAGAGCGCCATCATTGACTTTTCTTGATAAATAGGTTGTTAAGTGTTCGTCAATATACGTTGTAGCGAGCCAATCCTTGAATATACCAAGTGCCCCGTTTGGGTAAATATATGCTTCTTTTTGAGTTCCTCTACTTTGAGGAAAGTTAGCAGGGTAATTATGTGGATGAAGAAACCTTGCGCCGAATTGTTGTTCTAAATTGTTCGTTTTCCAATAAGTGGCCCACCGCTGACCAACACTTATATCTGGAATGGCATGAGGATCTAATCTGAATTCACTATTTATTAGCTTTACTGTTAAATCAGCCATTTCTCTGAAAATAGAAAAGTATCCAATAGGAATGCTGTCATTGGCGATTATTCTTTGCTGAAAGACGTTCCAGGAATTGTTGATTACATCTTGATTAGGTACATATCCTGATTGTTCGTAAATCATTCTTTTTAACGTGTAATCAGCTAACTTTATGAAGATGTTTCTTGCAGAAGTATTGTCAAAATTAGTAGCATCAAAAGCGTAGTATTGTAAGATTGACATGCATATATAATCTGGATAGGCGTGAGTTTCTATACCTTGCTTATTGATAGTCCTAGTGAATAATTTTTCAACGTTATAATGCCCTCTAAGCTGTAAATATGACTCAACTTTTTTTCCTCTTGGTTTTATCCTCTCGCTTTGCCAATTGGAGGTAAAAACCCTCAAAGGTGCTTCATCTATACCGCAAAGTTTTGCAAGTCCATATAGGGTTAGATACGGAGTTCCATCATTAAGAACTCCCATCTGTATGCCATTAACTTCTGCCTCAGCGACTGGTCTAAGGTCTAAATTATACTGCGATCCATTTGACAGTGAATATGACATAACTATATGTATTCCTTGTTCATTATATGGCGATCGCGTTTATCTGCTCGCCAAATCGATTATCAGCATTTGCAGGAGGCCGCGAGATGCGGCCTATATTAAAATTTATGACATTGTTAACATTTCATTTAGTTACAGTTTACACATGGTATATATTTTGTTAGCTTGCTTTACTGCCACGTTTTGCCAGCATTTCGGCAAAAATTGCATCAAAATGAGTCGCTTTTATCTGCATTTCCTTCAAGAAACGCTTAGCTTCTTCTGCTGGCAACCTATCAAATAGCTCTAATAGCTTTTCTTGTTCCTTAGTTAGCTGTCTAACTGGTGGTTTAACTTCATGTATTTTCTCTGGGCGAGCGTTATCGCTGGCATTATCTATACCATGCTGTAACCAGACGATATCGACATTAAGGTAATCAGCGAGAGCATTCATCTTTTCCTGTCTGGGTAAAGATTCAGAATTAAACCATTTGCTCACCGCCTTAGATGACACCCCTAAAGCTCTGACTATCGCAGCTCCCCGACCATGTTCATTTAGACCAGCCCGCTCACAGGCCTGCGCCAGCCGCTGGGAAAATTGTTCGCGCGTTTTTTCTGTCTGTACCATAAGTACGATGATAATCCACTTGAAAAAACTTTCAGTTCAATCATAATGTGTACTGAAAGTACGAAAATAAAGGGGTGACTATGCGATCTTTGGAAGAACCAATTAAAAATATTGGCATTACCGAAGTAGCTCATGCATGTGGGGTTAGCGAAAGAGCCGTTTATAAGTGGCTTAAAAACGGATTTCTCCCCAAGACAGAGTTTTTTGGTAAGACCAACTATGCCGAGACAATCCAGCAAATCTCTGATGGTAAATATCAGGCGAATGACCTGTTAGATATCAGCAGAAAGAAATTGCTCTCAGCATAACCAGTACCGCTCTTTAACAATTTGCCCACACGACAGGCTATTGATGAACCCTAGCAAACCGAAATAGCGCCGAGAATATTCTCAGGCAATCGGGGAACAGGAATAAATCAACCCCGTAAAGGCTCGCTCATCAAGAGGCCGTGATCGTGTTTATTAACTATCTATCTCAGGATAGACGATATCTATCGTTTATTTATTAAACAAACATTAACCAAATTTAACTTTAGGATATTTTACGAATGAAACACGCAAGTTACCGCAAATTATTCAGAGATAAGGAAAGTGAATTGCTGAACAAGATCGCGCTGACAGGTTCACGGAACGTAGCCAGAATAATTGATTTTCATGAATCACAAGTCACGCGCTGGCAGCGTCCGCAAAAACTGGATGACATTAGTTTCATTGCGAAAATGGCGCGCGTTTTGGTTGCCATTGAATATGACGCGCCAGACACAAACGTAGTGATAAATCGGGAGGATGCGAAGGCGTTAATAGAGGCATTGGAGTATATCCGATACCCAAAAAGAAAAACCTCGAAGGCTGCCACCAACGAGGTCTCAGAAATGCAACTTGAGATGTCGATTTAACGACTGAGAGGAAGTATGCAAGTCCCTCTCAACAACACATTTAACAGAGGTAATTATACATGAAAACGAAATTTAATCACAGCGCAGTGCATAAAAATCTCACGCGCGAACGGGAGGCTCGTTTAGTCACCGAACAGGGATGTGAAAAACTGCGTGATGCTCTGGAGGATGCTAAATTGCGACTGGAGCATCGCGAGGAACTGACCGGAGGGAAACGCCATGAGTAACGTTGCATACGCTGATTTTGGTGCGAACGCGTCTTCAAGGAGCGCACGGATGGAAAACCAAAAACAGGGGCACTTTGCACTGTTCAGGAGTCTTCTGTCCAGTGGATGGGCGGATGATACCGCCAAATTAGCATTATGGGTTAGGTTATTGGGGATGGCTCAATACAAACCCAGACGCATTGAATTTGGTGGTGTTGATTGGGATCTGGATACAGGGCAATTAGTAACAAAACCCCGGTTATTAGCCAGAAAGTTACGAGATGCCAAAGGGAATGAGAAGACCCCTAAGCAGGTTAGGGATATGCTCGAATTCTTTTCTTCGGAGGGAATGTTAACGTTTAGCGGTAATCGACATGGAACGGTGATCACCATTTCAAATTATACCGATTATCAGCTTGATGTTGAGGTAACAAACAAACTCAATAACTATAAGGGTTCAACGCAATACGAGGTAACAAAACAGGTAAATGATTTTGAGGTAACAAAGCAGGTAACTAATCAGGTAACAAACAAACCCAGTCATGACGTGGCTTTCAGCGATGGTCAGGTAACAAAGCAGGTAACAAAGCAGGTCAAACAGAGTAAGAAGTTATTAGAACAAGAATATATAACATCTAACGATGTTGGTGAGTTTTCTGACGAAAACAACCCGCCACAGCCAGTCAGGAAATCTCAGTCTAAGAAAGAATCAGTTCCCTACCAAGCCATGATCGACGCCTATCACGAAATTCTGCCTGAAATGGCTAGGATTACTGTCCTGCGAGACGCCAGAAAATCCAAGATGCGTACGTTCTGGCAGCGAGCCAACAAGGAGTACCAGACTCAGCACCAAAAGTCGTTCACGCTGGAAAATTGGAAAGGTTATCTGGGCTACATAGCCGAACATTGCCGCTGGATGATGGAAGAGAGTCCTAACGGCAAAGGCGGCTACTGGAGAGCCAAAAATTTAGATTACCTGATCACTGACCAATGCTACGTATCCGTCAAAGAGGACAGAGCGAATGACCGCAAAAATAATCGTTAATCAAGTCCCCCACAGCATCGAGGCAGAACAAAGCGTTATAGGTTCATTACTGCTAGACCCCCAGAGCGACAACTCCCAATACGTCTTCTCGACATTAAACCCCGATGATTTTTACAGCCGTCATCACGGTATGATCTACGCCGAGATGAGGACTATGAATGGCAAACATCTGCCCATTGATGTTCTCACCGTTGATGATCGCCTAAAAAGCGCGGGTAAGTCTGGTAATACGGGTGGACTGCCTTATCTGGCTGAAATCAGCAGGAATACACCGAGCACCGCTAACATAGTTGCCTATGCCAAAAAGGTGCGTGAAACCGCCGCCGAACGTTACGCCATTGAGAAAACCAATGAGATTCAGCGTTTGCTCATGACACCCAGCATGCTCACATTTGCTGAGAAGATGGACATGGCTCAACGGCTGATGGGTGATGCGGCCGAGAATGGTGTCACGGGTAAGAAAACAGGGCTAAAACCGATCAGTGAGATTGCCGATCGCTTCTTTGAAAAGCTGGAAGAAAGATTTAACAATCCCGAATTACATCGGGGACTCAAGACCGGATTCCGAGATTTTGATGAAATGCTGGCCCCACGGTATATCGTGAATGGCTCATTGTTTGTCATTGGGGCGCGTCCGAAAATGGGGAAAACCACAGTGCTTACTGAGATGGCGAAGAATGTCGCGGCCGAGGGTCATCCGGTATTACTGTTCAGCATGGAGATGACCGATGAACAACTGTTCGAGCGCATGGTTAGCCAGAAATCAGGGGTTAACACAGACATACTGTATGGCGGAACGGATGACGATTATGAATGGGATCTGCTTTGTCGGGCGATAGGAGAGTTGAGAGATACCCCTAATGCCTGGGTTGATGATACTCCCGCAATGACCCTCGCCCATATCCAATCACAGTGCCGCAAAATCAAGCGCAAGGTTGGCAAGATTGGTTTTATCGGTGTCGATTATCTGACCCTGATGAAGACTGAGAAGGCAGACAGGAATGACATTGCTTACGGCAATATCACAAAGGGACTCAAGATACTGGCGAAAGAACTGGATACTGTGGTGGTTCTGCTGACCCAGCTTAACCGGAATCTGGAGGAACGCGCTAATAAGCGTCCGACTGCCAGTGACAGCCGCGATACAGGCCAGATTGAACAGGATTGCGATTACTGGATGGGAGTCTACCGTGATTCAGTTTATCACGAGAAATCAGACCAAACGCTAACCGAGTTGATCCTGCGCCTCAATCGTCATGGCAAGTCAGGAACGACCTACATTGAACAAAAAGGCCTGAGCTTATTCTCTATCGATCAAGTTGAAGGTGAGCGCAGAGCCAAGCGGAACGAAGATAAACCCAAA
>NZ_JAQRFO010000081.1:0-7527 GCF_028598775.1 Xenorhabdus aichiensis | reverse complement strand
GGTCAATGGAGCGAAAACGTACTATAAACGGTCATGATGAATCATCTATGGATTCGGATCCTGATGAAAGACGAGCATGAGGTTCTCGTTCGCTAAACGGATACTAATATCCAGTATGATTTACAGATACTCCTCATGGGGTCTAACCCTTTAACATCAACGTTTGCAGTCAGAAAAGGGAGTTTTCTATATAAATAAAGGCGATATTGAAAAATAGAGAGAAATAACCCTTTTAAATCAGGGTGATAAAATTCAGATTTTACTTATGTTGAATGATAATCTGCTTCATAAGCTAAAAATTTCTTATCTTATTGTTTTACATATATTTCAATAAGAGTCGTCTTCTACTTCTTACTCATCGATTCATGGGCTACCGTTAAACGGTCTTTTGACGGCTGTTTTCGCCCATCCGGCACAGTCCTCAACCCATGCGACCCTATGAAATTTCAAATAGAAGCACTAAATGTATAGCTATTAGTTATACGTCCGCTATAATGACTGTATAACTAATAGCTACACAGGTGATTTATGAGAACACAACCTAAAGAAACCCCGATCAACATCCGGGCGAAAGCCTTCCAGCGGGAGCTTATTGACCATGCAGCAAACCTGCACTCGAAGACCCGAACTGATTTTATCTTGGATGCTGCCTGTCGCGCAGCCGAAGAGACCATACTCGATCAGCGCCACTTTTTCGTTAACGACGAGAAATATCATGCATTCATGCAAATGCTGGAGCAACCGCTTTCTGATAATTCAGGTTTCAAAAAACTCATGGGGTATAAAGCACCATGGGAATAAGTGCACCTGAAATATTAACGGCTGAACATAATATAAATGATTTTTATTGCCAGCATGAAACATTAAATGAATGGCTTTCACGCCGGGCTTTAAAAAATAATAAGCTCGGCGCGAGCCGTACATTTGTTATTTGCACGGAGGGTACAAAAAACGTTATCGGTTATTATTGTCTAAGCGCTGGTTCTATTAATCATATTGAATCCACACCATCGCTTAAACGTAATATGCCCGATCCTATACCTGTAGTGCTTCTTGGTCGTTTGGCTGTCGATGTGGAATATCAGGGGAAGAAACTCGGGGCATTGCTTCTCCAAGATGCTTGGAAGCGTGTCGCCAGCACGGCTGAACAGGTAGGCATTTCAGCTATAATCGTCCATGCACTTGATGAGAGCGCCAGAACGTTCTATACCCGTCTTGGTTTCGCCCAGTCACCGTTGGAGCCATATACGCTGATGTTTCCATTAGGTAAACAGAGGTAATGGTTAGTCAGTCTATCATGGCTCATGCCATGAATGAAAGCTCCTGACCGTTCTACGGGCGGTACGGATTGTACACCGGCGATTGCTACCCACTCTGTAACAGCAAAGTTGTAATGTCCGCGTACAACCCCTATGGTCTAGCGACGAATAGTGATTTAAAAACTCAATTTGAGCGTAGGTAATGCCTCCAAGTTTTAGCTAACCTCAGCTTCGTTTAAAAATAGCGATATCACAATCCCGTAAATTCAAGCTCGGTTTTTTAGGTTGGAATGTATAAGCAATTAAGCCAGCGACGATTTCCAATAAAAAACCGAGCTGACTACGGTGCCTTGAATGCTCTATCTGAGAAATATTTTTGAGCTGATCCACGACCGTTTCTATCAAAAATCGCTTTTTCAACATCAGCTTATCCCAGAGAGATAACGCTTTTGCCTTCATGTTACTACGGACATGAGTGATTAACGTTATTCCTTCTGCTTTCAGTTCATCGCACAAGGCCTGTGACAAATACCCTTTATCGCCATACAAACATCCTGTTAACCCTTGTACCCGTGCTTTGACGGGATGACGATCATCTTTATTTCCTGAGGTCAGCTTAACCGCTAAAAGTTCACCACAATCATTGATAACCAAATGAAGTTTAAAGCCATAAAACCAGCCTGTACTCGTTTTCCCTCGCTGTGCGACGCCCTCAAATACGCGATGACGGGGAATACGGAGGTTGTGACAAACAGCAATTTTGGTTGAATCAATAAAGGCGATCCCTTGGGTTTCAGCCTTGCGTGACGAAAAAAAAGCACATAGAGGAATGAGCGCCCTTTGCTTTAAGGTTAACATACGGGTGTAGCTGACCAACCTGGGAAAATCGGCTTTAAGGTAGTGTTTGACATGCTGAATATAAAACGTTTTAAAATCACGATAATGGCTCATGTGGAATAAAATGAGGAGCGTCATCACTTCACTGAGAGAAAGGGAAGCTTCGCAGCGACGTTTGAGCAAGCCATTTTCAATTAACTGTTGATGCCAGAGAGGAATAAATTTTTGGCAAAAGTCATCGACGCAGCAGTAAAGTTCTTCTAAATTAGACATGCCTGAGGATCTCCACGATTTTGTTTTCTTTGACAAAAACTTTGATCGTGCCTCAGGCACTTAGTTCCCTTCTTAAGCAAACCTCAGGTTAGCTAGCGAAAAACACGCCGTTTTAGCATGAAACAGGCAACAATACCAAAAAGAGCCACTACCACGGTGTAACCAAAGTAAAGTTGATAGCCTGCTTTTAGATTCGGTGCATATTCCATGATGTAGCCATTGATAAGCGGGATAAAAATGTCTGGGCAATAACCGATGGCTGAAATGACGCCTATTGCCATACCAAGCTTACTTTGTGGTACTTTTAGATTCTCGATAATTGCCCAATATAAGCCACGAATGGCATAAGTTAGCAAACCGACAAACAGGATCAGGAAAATACAGACATTAGCAACCAGAACAGAAGACAAGTTGGTTGATGGGATAGCAATCAGCCCTATAATCCCAAGTATGCTCAATGCCAGTGCATAAATTAATATTCTGATATTTCCTAACTTATCACCTAAAAAACCACCTGCTATCCCACCTACTGGACGTAGCCATAGTTTGATGGTGGTGATGGTGCCTGCCATCACAGCGGTAAAGTTCCAGCCCCCTGATTGCAAATAGCCAGAGAAACTGTAGGTCGACCAGAATAAATGATAGCCTGCAGAAATGATGATGGAGATAAGCCAGACTTCTGGTTGCCGCAGGATAAAAATGAGGTCTTTCATCAGGCTCTTATTTTCTACCTTGATCTGTTTATCTTCTGGTTCTGGCGTTTTTGCTTCAAAAAAGATGCAAAAGAAACAGATCACAGACAATATAATACAAAACCATGCGTAAAGGTGGATCACATGAACCAGGCCTTGTGCGACATTGGTGTTGTCTGAGCCTACTGTGACAGAAAAAATATACAACGCAAAACTTGCTAGGATCGATTCAACCAAACCGCGCCCGCCGTCATAGATCCCGTAGAAGCGTCCAGATTCATTTTTGGCAGCAAGAATTTTTATGCGCTTCATCACGGCTCCCCAGAAGGTTAATCCTGTGGTTACTCCCCAACCTGAGAAGATTATGAGTAGCGCGATGTAGGAGGGTAACGTGCTATACCAAATTCCTAATAATCCAGTGCCCAGTAGAGAAAATGTAATCAATTTCATTGGCTTGATCTTATCTGCTAACCAACCACTTGGCATATAACAGATAAAGAACAAAAGCCCCATGACAGAATATAACTGGCCAAGTTGTACATGAGTAATATGAAAGGCCTGTATCATTGTATCTTGATAGATTTGCCTTAAGTATAACATCGGATATATTGCCCCACCTGCGATGGTCAACAACAATAGTTGTATATACCTACTGCTATTTTTTGTAGATTTTTTAATTTTAGTGTTTTCCATGATTCCCATACCCATCTGATATTATTTCTGCCATGCTCTTCAAAGTGATGAGCTCTTTATCACTATTCCCAATAGGGATTTTGTTAACCAAAGTCACGCTAAAAATAGTCACGTACTTGGTGTGCGATACGTTTTTTTGAAGCAGCATAAAGACGCTTTGCTAACCCATAGGATCTTGAAGAACTTGTTTTTTTTAGAAATTAGTTTTTCAGAAAAGGATAAACTTCTGATAACAGTGGATCTGTGTAGTTTCTGGCTTTTTTATAGACATTTTCATTAATGGCGCCATAATAAATATGGTTATCCTGATGAGGGATATACTCTTTGTCGATGTGAACCATCGCTTTTTTTATTTGTTCAAAGTCTTTTGCCAGCCCTAACCCAACAGCGGCGCACATAGTAGCGCCGAGGCAAGCAGAACTGTTCGCCTTTAAGGTGTAGGTTTTTTTACCGAATAAATCGCAAATAATTTGCACTAAAACGTCACTTTTTGAGCCGCCACCAATAATACGTATCGTATTAACCGTTGAGGATGTCTCCTGTAACATCACATCGATATAATTTTTTATGGTGTAGGCAATCGCTTCCAAAATAGAGCGGTAGATATGGTATTTAGTATGGCGTTGGTCAAAACCAAACATCACGCCTTTGCGGAATTGATGGCTTGGTGGGCTAAGCCAGTCAAGGATGGTGATAAGTCCTTCTGAACCCGGCGCAATAGAGCTAGCAATACGGTTTAATACATCTTCTTCGCTGATGTTTTCCATTTCAGCAATTTTGCTGATGTCTTCACCTGCTAAATGTTTAAACCAGCTTACCGTCCACATTCCCCGCCGGATTCCAATTGACTCATATACATATTTGAAAGGTTCGCATGCTAATGTTGGAAAAAAGTTCTTAGCATTAGGGTAATAGTCGTGTCGATAAAGCATTGCGGAGATAAAGGTTCCTAGCGAAATCATGATCTCGTCATCGGCAGTGATCCCAGTCCCTAAAACTTCTACCGATTTATCGTTACCGCTTGCAAATACCTCTATATTTGGCAATAAGCCAAAACGTTCAGCTAGTTTCGCTCTTAGTGAACCATAGCTTTCCCCTGGTTTAATCAACTCAAACAATTGGCTACGTTTGAGTCCTTGGTGTTGGATTTCATCATCATTATTTGCCCATTGTAGGGTCTGCCAATCCATTGGCCAATGAACTTCTTGGTTAGAACTACTGTCTTTGAAAGAGCCCGTCAGCCGCAAACCAAGGTAACCAGAAGTGGTCGTTACATACTTGACTCGCTTATCTTGGTGGACATAGGGTTTTGACATCCGCATGTCCATCCAACTGATCACAGGCTCAACCAATTCACCGTTTTCATCCAGCAAAACTCGGCAACAGCGAATGCTGCATAATCCGATCCCCATAATTTGATGGCGGTCATCATTAAATTTCATCAGGCAATTATCAATTGCTCTGATGAGACTTTCCCATAAATCTTCACCGGGGTGATAAACAATACTAGGTGTTGGTGTTTCAGTGTTTTTTAATAAGTCACTGCCATAACAGGGTCATGCTCCCAATAGTTAGATTATTGTAGTAAACTTTCCATTTTTTATTACTGGTGAGATATGGCTAAAGTTGATGTGGTTTGTCGTTATTGTCACAAAGCAGAGGAGGTCAAAGGGCATGGAAAAGGAAGCAGTGGGCACCCGCGTTATCACTGTTATGCCTGCCGTAAAACCTTCCAACTGAATTACACCTATCAAGCCTGCAAACCCGGAGTGAAAGAACAAATCACTGATATGGCGATAAATAACGGCGGGATCAGAGACACTGCACGTGTTTTGAACGTCGGGATCAATACCGTGAAACTTGAACCCAGACAAGTAACAACACGGCCTCTGGCAGGAAGTGAGATTCACATTATCTGTGAAATTGATGAGCAGTGGTCATTTGTCGGCAACAAGAAGAATCAACGCTGGCTCTGGTATGCGTGGGAACCAAACCAGAAGCAAATCATCGCACATGTATTTGGCGATCGCAGTAAAAAAACGCTGGAAAAACTGTTGGCGCTTCTGGCATCGTTTGAAATCCAGTATTATTGTACTGATAATTATGCTGTTTATGATTGCCTTCCTGAGAGAACTCACCTCAGAGGAAAGAAATTTACCCAACGCATCGAAAGAATGAATCTGACCCTGCGTACTCGAATAAAAAGGCTGAATCGGAAAACGATCTGCTACTCTAAATCAGAAATCCTGCATGACAAAATCATCGGAACGTTCATTGAGCGTGAATACTATCTTGCAAGGATAATCTAACTATTAGGAGCATGACCAAAATTTGGGCGGGAGGCACTGACATTATCGCCGGGGATCGGCTGCAACTGAGTGCAGGTCAAGATATTGTGGGCAGTATTATCAAATTGATATCGACCGAAGGGGACATCTCAGTCAATGCTGGCAGGGATTTAATTTTTCTGGCTCGACGATTTGTAACTGAGCCTTCTCAAGATAAACGACTGTACACTTCGGGTATCAGCACCTTCAATGCCGCTAAAAATCTCATTCTCTCTGCGGCAGGCAATCTATCAACTTATGCGACAAACCTGGTATCCGGGCGTGATATGGCTATCTCCACTGGCGGGAATATTCGCTTCGAATCATTAAAGGAATATGTTGTAGAAAACAAAACTGAACAGGCTACGCAACGTGCCAGCCAGCTTAGGAGTGGGGGTGCATTAACCATTCAATCCTAGGGCAGTGTTTTATTCCAGGCAACGTCATTAATTGCCAAGGGAATAATGGATATCGCCGCAAAAGGGGGGGTTCTCTATGCTCAGGCAATGGAAGAAACTTACCGATGGGAAGAAGAAAAGAGAAAATGTAAAAGCTTTTTGGGAATTAAATCTTGCTCCATTTTCGGATCTTCGACTGAAACCCGCAGGCAAGAGAATTCAACGAATAAAGCCACGGAATTCATTGCGGACGGTGATATTAACCTGATGGCAAAAGATGATGTGACATTGGAAGCGAGCCGGATTGAAACCCAGAAAAATGCGACCATCACCAGCCAGACAGGGAAAGTGAACTTCAAGGCGATGCCAAATACGGCATTTGAGCAGACTGTTTCGACGTCAAAAGGTTTTTTTATTAGCCATCACGATAAAGGCAGTAATGAGAAAACATGGGCCATCCCGTCGGTGCATATTGGCGGTGCGTTGACGGTGGAAGCCGCGAAAGGCATTAATGCAGATGTGAAAGCGAAAGAGGGACAGTTACTCGAAGACGCGTTAGTAAGACTCGGTAATACGCCCGGTACCGAATGGTTGAAAGATCTCCGAAACCGCAATGATGTCCAGTGGCATGTGGTAAAGGATGCGTACAGTAGCTGGGATAAAAAAAGTCAAAGTTTAAATCCCGTGGCGGGTGCCGTCATTGCGATTGCGGTTGCAGCGGTGACGGCAGGGTCTGGGATGGCAGCCTGGGCGGCAAATGGTGCGGTTGGAGCAACCGGTGCCACAGGTGCAGCGGCGAGCGCGGTTTATGGGGCAGCTTATGGCGGCATGATAGGATTGACCTCTCAGGCTGCGGTTGCCTTAGTGGAAAATAAAGGGGATCTCAGCAAAACACTGGCAGACCTGGCGAAACGCGACGCAGTCAAATCCCTGGTGACACAAATGGTTGTGGGGGGGGCATTAGGGGGATTAGATCACTCAATGGGGTGGGGAAAACTAGTGGAAGGGCAAGGCGTTGTCGATCCCATCAAATCCAAACTTCCCTTAT
>NZ_JAQRFO010000080.1:0-8524 GCF_028598775.1 Xenorhabdus aichiensis | reverse complement strand
AATATCATTACACACCATTTAGTGAATTGGTTGATACCAAATTGCTGCTTAGCTCAAGCAAAGGCCAGCAGGATTTTGAAAACAGGACGATGGGCGTATTGGGTGAAAGTGAATCTAAAAATCAATCCAATGCTATTGATATTAGTAATACCAGTCGCTTAAATTATGCTGATACTGACTTTGCATTTACTCTGGGCAGTAAATGGATGAATACTGAATATCGTAAAAAAATCAGTACTAAGATAGAAAGTGAAAAAGTGGCAGGGGAAGCAATAGAAAATAACCCATTTGCGCCGAGTGGAAAACAAAATATTGCCAGTATCTACAGTCGCCTTAAAATTGAACACGGTATTTATACGGCAGATTTGGTACTGAATTATATCGATTACAGTGTTAAAGGGATAAAACCAGCTTGTGAAGAACGGATAAATTGTTTTCCTCAAGGAGAAGCCAAAATAAACCTAAAAGAGCGAGGATTTAATCCTGGTATTCTATTATCGGCAGAAATTATCCCTGAATTTCAACCGTTCGTCAGTTATACCCATTCAATGCGAGCGCCGAATATTCAGGAAATCTTTCATACTAATGATGGTGGCAATTCTGTGAATCCTTTCCTGAAAGGAGAAAAAGCGGATACCTATCAAATTGGTTTTAATAGCTATCGCCCAAATTTAATTGTTGATGGGGATACATTCCGCCTGAAAACGACACTATTCTACACTAAGATTAAAAATTACATCACCAGTGATCAGTATATGCTTTGTATTGAAAAGAGAATGTGCAAAGTGGGCGGAGCACTGACAGATGAAGAACAGAATGCCCTTAATCCCAATGTATCATCATATATTTATACTAATAGCCTAACGCCGGTAAATATGCGTGGTTATGAGATTTCGGCTAATTATGATTCAGGTATATTCTATAGCTCGCTGGCATATAGTCAGCAAAAAACTCAGCAACCGACTTCAATTGCGACGACCTATTTTGGTGCCAGTCCGGCCTCCCAGCTACCAGAACGTTATATCACATTGGATACTGGAGTTCGTTTCTTTGATGAGAAACTCCGTGTTGGTGCTATTGTGAAATATACTGGGGAATCTTATCGTCAAAGTCCTTCAGGTGAACCGGATGATGATAATAATATCGTAATGCAAAAAGAGGATAAAATTCCAACTATCATTGATTTGTATAGTGATTATAAAATTAATAAAAATTTATTTATTAATTTTTCCATACAAAACTTAATGAATAAAAATTATTCTGAAGCACTAAACCGTATGAACTCTGCACCAATAATGGAGGATCAAAATGCAAGAACCCAAACTGCCCGTGGCAGAACCTATGTAATAGGCGCGGAAGTTCGTTTCTGATAACAGGTAAAATAGCGGTGCATGTACACCGCTATTTTTTATATTTTATTGCCCCCAAACATTTTTAATATCTCTTCTGTTGCCACCTTGCTTTCAATTCACAAAACAGACAAAGCATTTTATAAGTTATTTTTTTACGTTTGGCTGTTTTTTTACCTGAACTACCTGACTTTTAACCCAACCATCCTGTAATCGAGTGTTTAGGGTATCCCCAACTTCCACTTGCTTAGTTTCCTTTAGTAACGTCCCATCAGATGTTTCACTGATACTATAACCGCGTTGTAGCGTTGCCAGTGGGCTGACGGCATTGAGCTGAGAACAAGAAACTGCAAATTTCTCCCGATAATGTCCTAATTGGCGTTCAATCGTTTGTTTCAACCGAAAATCATATTGTTGGATCTGTTGGCTATGATGCCGAATTTGCTGATCGGGATTAGTCTGTAAGAGTCGTAGATTTAGCTTCTCATGTGAAAGAGAATGTTGCTTCAAACAGCGCAGGAGGCTATCGACCAGCTTTTGACGTAATTCCACTAATTTATTCTGCTGGCGAGCCAGCCGTAAATCAGGGCGCTGTTGCTGGAGTTGATGCTGCAACGTATTAAAAATACGCAGTTTTTGGGCGAAAAAGTAATCCATCGCCATTTCGAGTCGTTGTTGCAGAGATTGAACTTGCCTCAACAACTCAATTTGATTGCGACTGACTAGTTCAGCGGCCGCAGAAGGCGTAGGTGCGCGCAGATCGGCTATAAAATCTGCAATTGTGACATCGGTTTCATGCCCAACTGCGCTAACGATAGGAATACGGCTCTGGAAGATCGCCCGTGCTACCTGCTCATCATTGAAACACCACAAATCTTCCAGTGATCCACCGCCACGGCCGACAATTAAAACATCACACTCCTGCCGATCATTTGCCAACTCAATCGCCCGAATAATCTGTAACGGCGCTTCAGCTCCCTGAACCGCAGTGGGATAAATGATAATTGGCAGTGATGGATCGCGGCGTTTTAGGATATGGAGAATATCATGCAGCGCAGCGCCACTGGCGGAGGTAATGACACCGAGGCGTTTTGCTGGTGAGGGCAGTGGTTTTTTATGGATCGAATCAAATAACCCTTCTGAGGTAAGTTTTTGTTTCAGCACCTCAAATTGTTGCTGTAGCAGCCCATCTCCAGCAGGTTGGATACTTTCCACAATCAGTTGATAGTCACCCCGTGGTTCATATAGCGTAATCTGTGCACGCACCAACACCTGCTGACCATTTTGTGGACGAAATGTTGCCCGCAGATTGCTGCTACGAAACATGGCAGCACGAATTTGCGCCCGTTCATCTTTTAACGTGAAGTACCAATGTCCTGATGAAGGCTGGGAAAAGTTAGAAATTTCAGCACTTAGCCAAATTCTACCCATTTCCAGCTCCAATAGCTGACGGACAGTCTGATTCAGACGACTAACAGAAAAAATTCCGGTGTTGGTTGGTAGTGACATGTGAGCCAGATCAAATTTCAAAACAAAGGGTTAATCGATTGATACTAATCATCCCAGAATATGAATCAAGAAATTTTTTTAAAAAATGCTGGAGGCAACCGATTACGGCCTGTATAATGCCGCGGCAATATTTTATGCCTTATTGCCCATAGCTTGGTGAGATATTGCCCATGTTGCGAATTAAAAAAGAAGCATTAACTTTTGATGACGTTTTGTTGGTTCCTGCCCATTCTACAGTCCTGCCTAATACGGCAGATCTGTCCACTCAATTAACTTCCACTATTCGTCTGAACGTTCCTATGCTCTCAGCGGCCATGGATACTGTGACGGAATCTGCTCTGGCAATTGCACTGGCCCAGGAAGGGGGCATCGGCTTCATTCACAAGAATATGCCCATTGAGCGTCAGGCAGAAGAAGTCAGTCGCGTGAAAAAGCACGAAAGTGGTGTCGTGACTAATCCTGTTACTGTAACGCCACAAACTACATTGCGCGAAGTACACGAACTGACTAAACGTAATGGTTTCGCGGGCTATCCTGTCGTGACAGAAGAGAACGAACTGGTAGGTATCATTACTGGTCGTGATGTACGTTTCGTTACTGATCTGGATCAGCCAGTGACTGCGGTAATGACGCCGAAAGAGCGTCTAGTCATCGTAAAAGAAGGTGAAGCGCGCGAAGTTGTGTTGCAGAAAATGCACGAAAAGCGTGTTGAGAAAGCACTGGTCGTTGATGATAGCTTCCACTTGCTTGGCATGATCACTGTGAAAGATTTCCAGAAAGCAGAACGTAAGCCAAACGCCTGTAAAGATGAAGAAGGTCGTCTGCGGGTTGGTGCTGCGGTTGGTGCGGGAGCTGGCAATGAAGAACGTGTTGATGCGCTGGTGGCTGCGGGCGTGGATATCCTGCTTATTGACTCATCCCACGGCCATTCTGAAGGTGTTTTGCAGCGTATTCGCGAAACTCGTGCTAAATATCCTGATTTGCAAATCATTGGTGGTAACGTAGCGACTGGTGAAGGTGCTAAAGCCCTGTTTGAAGCCGGCGTTAACGCAGTGAAAGTCGGTATTGGCCCTGGTTCTATCTGTACTACCCGTATCGTTACTGGTGTTGGTGTTCCTCAAATTACGGCGATTGCTGATGCGGTGGAAGCACTGGAAGGTACTGGCATTCCTGTGATTGCTGACGGTGGAATCCGCTTCTCTGGTGACATCGCTAAAGCGATTGCGGCGGGGGCATCATGTGTCATGGTAGGTTCAATGCTGGCCGGTACAGAAGAATCCCCAGGGGAAATTGAACTCTATCAAGGCCGTTCTTTCAAATCCTACCGTGGTATGGGATCACTGGGTGCGATGTCCAAAGGCTCTTCTGACCGTTATTTCCAGACCGATAACGCGGCTGACAAACTGGTGCCAGAAGGCATCGAAGGCCGTGTGGCTTACAAAGGCCTGTTGAAAAGCATCGTTCACCAGCAAATGGGTGGCTTGCGTTCCTGCATGGGGTTAACAGGCTGTGCCACTATTGACGAACTGAGAACTAAAGCAGAATTCGTTCGTATCAGTGGTGCGGGCATTCAGGAAAGTCACGTACATGACGTGACCATCACCAAAGAATCACCAAACTATCGTTTAGGTTTGTAATTTATTTAGGGTGGCCCGCTATCGGGCCACTGACTTCTTTATTTTTCTTGCCACTTGTTTTTGGAATTCACCTCAAATGACAACTAATATCCACCAGCATCGCATTCTGATCCTTGATTTTGGTTCGCAATATACCCAGCTAATTGCCCGCCGTATTCGTGAAATTGGTGTTTATTGTGAACTTTGGACATGGAATGTCACTGAAGAGCAAATCCGTGAATTTAACCCGAGTGGTATCATCCTTTCGGGTGGACCGGAAAGTACAACAGAGAATAATAGCCCGAGTGCGCCGGAATATGTCTTTGATGCAGGCGTGCCGGTACTGGGAATTTGCTATGGTATGCAAACCATGTCCACGCAACTGGGTGGCAAGGTGAGTAATTCCACTGAGCGCGAATTTGGTTATGCTCAAGTTGAAATCAAAAGTGACTGTGAATTATTCCGTGGTATTCAGGATGCCCTGAGTGAATCAGGTAAGCCTTTGCTGGATGTATGGATGAGTCATGGTGATAAAGTCACTGCTGTTCCAGAAGGTTTCATCACCGTTGCCAGCACGGATACCTGCCCGTTTGCCATTATGGTCAATGATGAAAAACGTTTTTATGGCGTGCAATTCCACCCAGAGGTTACTCATACTCATCAGGGTTTGAATATTTTGCAACGTTTTGTACTGGATATTTGTCAATGTGAAGCATTATGGACATCTGCTTCCATCATCGACGATATTGTAGAACGCCTGCGTACGCAGATTGGTGATGATCACGTTATTCTGGCACTGTCTGGCGGCGTGGATTCTTCCGTAACCGCATTGCTGCTGAACCGCGCCATTGGCAAACGTCTGACCTGTGTTTTCGTAGACAACGGTCTGTTGCGTCTGAATGAAGCCGATCAGGTTATGGCGATGTTTGAGGGTAAATTCGACCTGAACCTCGTTCATGTTAAGGCAGAAGAGCGCTTCTTGTCTGCGTTGGCGGGCATTGATGAGCCAGAAGCCAAGCGTAAAACCATCGGTCATGTCTTTATTGATGTATTTGATGAAGAAGCATCAAAACAAACTCAGGTTAAATGGCTGGCACAAGGCACGATTTATCCAGATGTTATTGAATCCGCTGCTTCTGCGACAGGCAATGCCCACGTCATCAAATCTCACCACAATGTGGGGGGCCTGCCGGACGATATGAAACTGGGTCTGGTTGAACCGTTGAAAGAACTGTTCAAAGACGAAGTTCGTCGTATTGGTCTGGAACTGGGTCTGCCATATGACATGCTGTACCGCCATCCATTCCCAGGCCCAGGTCTTGGTGTGCGTGTATTGGGTGAAGTGAAGAAAGAATATTGTGACCTGCTGCGCCGTGCAGATGCTATTTTTATTGAAGAACTGCATAAAGCGGATTTGTACAATAAAGTCAGTCAGGCGTTCACCGTATTCCTGCCAGTACGCTCTGTTGGCGTAATGGGTGATGGCCGTAAATATGACTGGGTTGTTTCCCTGCGTGCAGTGGAAACCATCGACTTTATGACCGCTCATTGGGCACACCTGCCATATGACTTTTTGGGTCGTGTGTCGAACAGGATCATTAATGAGGTCAGTGGCATATCGCGGGTAGTCTATGATATCAGCGGTAAGCCACCCGCGACGATCGAGTGGGAATGATTCAACGCTTTCCATACGTCACCATCGCATGATGATTTAATAAATAAGACCCTGATTTCAGGGTCTTTTTTTGCCTGTTAAATCAAACCAGTATATTTAATGACTATTTTAATTTTTCGGATAAACAAATTTAAAGTCATCCAGCGTGATTTTGTAAGGGTTATCCGGAAACGCAATCCCGCCAGAATAGGAAATGCCGTAATTTTTGCCATAAATACGGAACGGGTGAAGGTGGTCATTACACCATCTTTGAGCGATTTGAATAAAAGAGTGAAAAGCCACTAAAGAAGTCTTACCGGATAGCCTGAAACACCCAAACCATAGGGCTGACATAGTGGAGAGCCACTTTAACGGTATAAGTATTCATGGGTCATTAATAGGTAATAGTCCGGTTGAATTGCCCATTTTACCTCCAACTAACTCAAGTGCCTCACGCTTTTTTATGCTCTCCAAGTTTGCTTGCTTCGATTGGCGTTTTGGCGATATCGCTATTGCGGATCGGGATACGACAAGGCTATCTCACTTGATTGTCTCGCTATGGAAGGTTTTCTAATAGAAAACGGATTTGATTTTCACCCATCAGTTTAGCGATCCTCTCTGGCTGCACGCCATCTTTCAGTAAAGCGTCAGTGACATTAACGAGGCCAGTAGCGTCGAAGGACATCTGAACCGCACCGTCAAAGTCAGATCCAAGGGCCACATGATCATCGCCGGCGATATTAGCCGCATAGAGCTGTGCCTTAGCGATACCGGCGGGGGTAGGATCGCACACTGCTTTGTCCCAAAAACCGATACCGATCAGTCCACCCATTGCAGCGATCCGCCTGAGTTGGTCATCGGACAGATTACGAATGTTGTCACAAGTACCTTTGACGCCAGTATGGGAAACGACCACGGGTCGCGTCGCGATTGCCAGTATGTCATCAATGGTTCTGGTCGAGGCATGAGCCAGATCAATGATCATACTCTTTGCCTCCATTCGCCGCACCATATCGGCACCGGCAGCAGTTAGCCCACCTTTTTCAATACCATGGGCAGAGCCGCCCAACTCTGTATCGAAGAAATGAGTAGGTGCCATCATCCGGTAGCCGGCCTCGAAAAGTACATCCACGTTGGCTGGGTCGCCCTCGAGAACCTGTGCGCCTTCTGAAGCGAGCAGCGCACCCACGATATTTGGATCACTCCTGCGTCTTTCAAGGAGAGCCTTCAAGTCAGCACGGCTTTTGATCACCACCAGTTTCCCATTTGAACGAGCGGCAGCCTCATGTAGGCGTGCAGCTTGATAGAGTGCCCGTTCTTTTAAACTGAACAGAGTTCGCCAAGGCCAACGTTGTGCCAGGGCAAGCAAAGTCACATCGTCAGTTTCGGCGCTATTCTTCTCGATATTCAGCCCACGCGGTGACTTAGAAACAACAGCAAAGACCTGCACAGCCACATTGCCGTCTATCAAACGCGGTATGTCAACTTGCCCACGCGTCGATCGATCCAAAAGATCCCTGCCCCAGAGCAGCGTATCGGCATGCAAGTCGGCGATCTGCAGGCGCTTGTGCAAGTCAACCGCGGTTTGTGTCGCTACATCAGCAACCCCGATCACACGATTCATCCGTGCCTCAACGAGCCTTGGCAGGACGAAAAAGAAAATCAGGACACAAGCACAAATAACTCCCCCTACTCCCGCTCCCGTCAGAATGATTTTTTCGCGTCGTGTCATATCCCACCTCTCGACCTATTGAGCCAACAACAGTTGCCGCCTGAATCGTCCCGAGTTTACGCTACGACATGCACACATCGCAATAGCCTGAGTAGATGTGTGCATGTCGTAGCGTAAACCCGAGGCGCTGAGCAACATGTGCTCGCTTGTTCACGACGATTGCCGCACTTGCGCGGATTGCATCAACAAACCATAAGAGTTGCTTCAATGAAAGCCATTGCCGTACGCCAGCCAGCCCAACTAGAAACCCTTGAATGTCTAGATCTCGGGGTTTGGGGGAGCAACGGAACAGTAAAGGCGCTCATCGAACTTGGTCTGATATTGCAAGGACCCAAAATCGGACGTAGTCACAGTTACTGTTTAAACCCTCAGTTCGGCTGGAAAGGTACGGTAAATAATCATAAAAAAGCTCTTACCAATGGCCTGAGTGTAATTCAGGGCAGCCGTGCTTTAACTTAGAGTTTTAGACATATTAAACCCAGTGATATGAAAACCACTTTTTTCGTATAGTGCTTTAGCAATTGGATTATTGGGAGCGACTCTCAACCCTACCTCTGTGATGCCCATAGACATAAGATTACTTTCTCTGTTATCCAGGAATAAAATTATGTGAAGAAACGGATCACTATTTGACAGAAGCTGTTGCTGTATAAGTGCCCCACAG
>NZ_JAQRFO010000008.1:0-117485 GCF_028598775.1 Xenorhabdus aichiensis | reverse complement strand
TATATATTTATAATATATTTAAGTCATTGTTTAATAAAAAAATAACATTCATTGCTATACTCATTTAAATGATGAATAGTGATTTGAATATTCATAACGGAATGGGAGAAAAGCCTTCCCACGCCTGATGATTTAAAGGTACTCACCTAATGTTGCAACATTAGGTGAAAATGCCACAGAAAACATGTCGATGAAATTAACGCCAGCCAACGCCAGATCAATGGCGTTATGAATGGTATTTCAAATGCGGATACAGTGAATGCTGAGTAAACGAATACCCCGTCTACTGACTTGCTAAACCAATCATAAAAACACATAAGTTTTAAGTTGTAGTTTTCACAATCCGCTCTATACTCTGAAGTGTTTTTTTCTTGTCGGAGTGCCTAGCGTTCAACGTATATCACGATGAACACAGGCTGAGACCGTTGATTCGGGATCCGCAGAACCTGATCGGGCTAATACCCGCGAAGGGAACAAGAGTAATCACCCCGTTGACCGTGTATCCGCACTCCTGTACGAATGCTGTTCAGCAATTAATCATTACTCCCTGCGAGCTCCAGACAAGCAATTTTCTCAACTTAAGCCCATTCCACAGGCGATGCTCCCATTCGCATAGTGGACAGGCTATAACACAGTCAGGAATTTGCTATGTCTAATAATACTGTTATCCCAACTACTGATATCATCCCTGCGGCCGATGTCTCGCCAAAAACCCATCCGGCACGGCCACGCAAGGCACAGCGGGATGCAGCACAGGAATTTATCAATTCCGTTCAAGGCATTACCTTCCCCAACTCACGCCGAATTTACCTTGCCGGCTCCCGCAAAGATATTCAGGTTCCGATGCGTGAAATCCAGTTATCACCAACACTGATTGGCGGCACCAATGAAAATCCTCAATTTGAGGAAAACGAACCCGTGCCCATCTATGATACCTCGGGCCCTTATGGTGATCCCGACTCGGTACTGGATGTCCGAGCTGGCTTGGCGAAGATCCGTCAGCCGTGGATCAAAGAGCGTAATGATACCGAGCCAGTTGCTACTCTCAGTTCTGACTTTACCCAGCAGCGCCTTGCGGATGCCGGACTGGATCATCTGCGTTTCAACCAGCTTCCTCATCCACTGAAAGCCAGACAAGGTGAGCGTGTCACTCAATTGCACTATGCACGCCAAGGCATTGTCACACCCGAAATGGAATTTATCGCCCTGCGAGAAAATATGGGGCGTGAACGCATCCGCAGTGAAGTCCTGCTCCAACAGCATCCGGGGCAAAGTTTCGGGGCAAACTTGCCGGACAACATCACGCCAGAGTTTGTCCGTCAGGAAATTGCCGCTGGCCGGGCGATTATTCCCGCCAACATTAATCACCCTGAATCCGAACCGATGATTATCGGCCGCAATTTTTTGGTGAAAGTGAATGCCAACATCGGTAACTCCTCCGTCACATCCTCCATTGAAGAAGAAGTGGAAAAACTGATTTGGTCTACCCGCTGGGGTGCCGATACGGTGATGGATCTCTCTACTGGCCGTTATATCCACGAAACCCGCGAATGGATCTTACGTAACAGCCCTGTGCCTATCGGTACAGTCCCCATTTATCAGGCTCTGGAAAAAGTGAACGGCGTAGCAGAAAACCTGACATGGGAAATGTTCCGCGATACTTTATTGGAACAAGCCGAGCAAGGGGTGGATTATTTCACCATCCACGCAGGCGTCCTGCTGCGTTACGTACCGATGACGGCCAAACGTCTGACCGGCATCGTCTCCCGCGGCGGTTCCATCATGGCAAAATGGTGTCTCTCCCATCATCAGGAAAGCTTCCTCTATACCCATTTCCGCGAAATTTGTGAAATTTGCGCCGCCTATGACGTTTCTCTGTCTTTGGGAGATGGACTGCGCCCCGGCTCAATTCAGGATGCCAATGACGAAGCGCAGTTTGCCGAACTGCATACCCTCGGCGAGCTGACCAAAATTGCCTGGGAGTACGATGTTCAGGTGATGATCGAAGGGCCGGGACATATCCCGATGCAATTAATCCGCCGCAATATGACGGAAGAATTGGAACATTGCCACGAAGCGCCATTCTATACGCTGGGGCCACTGACAACCGATATCGCTCCCGGTTATGACCATTTCACCTCCGGCATCGGTGCAGCCATGATAGGCTGGTTTGGTTGTGCGATGCTGTGCTACGTCACGCCAAAAGAGCACCTTGGTCTCCCCAACAAAGACGACGTAAAGCAAGGTCTGATCACGTATAAAATCTCGGCACATGCGGCAGATCTCGCCAAAGGCCATCCCGGAGCACAAATCCGCGACAACGCCATGTCAAAAGCCCGTTTTGAATTCCGCTGGGAAGATCAATTCAATCTGGCACTTGATCCTGAAACCGCCCGCGCCTATCACGATGAAACCCTGCCACAGCAATCCGGCAAAGTTGCTCACTTTTGTTCTATGTGTGGGCCAAAATTCTGCTCCATGAAAATCACGCAGGACGTGCGCGATTATGCAGCAAAACTGGAACAGGAAGCAGGCATGGAACAGATGTCAGAAGAATTCCTCGCTCATGGCAGCGAGCTGTATCACAGTGCTGAGGACATTAGCGATGAAAAATCAGCCTGAATCCTCATCAATTCCACAAACCCCTTTTGCCCCAACCGTGCACCGTTTGGGGCTTTATCCCGTCGTGGATTCCCTGACGTGGATTGAACGGCTACTGAAAACGGGCATCAGAACCCTGCAACTACGCATCAAAGATCTCCCCGAAGATCAGGTAGAAGAGGATATCCAATCCGCCATTGTATTGGGCCGCCAATACAATGCCCGCCTATTCATCAACGATTACTGGGATCTGGCCATCAAACATCACGCCTATGGTGTGCACTTGGGGCAGGAAGATCTCGATATCGCGGATCTCAATGCCATCCGGCAAGCAGGGCTGCGTCTGGGCATTTCCACCCATGACGAACATGAGCTGGCACGGGCAAAAGCCCTGAGGCCTTCCTATATCGCACTGGGTCATATTTTCCCCACCACGACGAAAGAGATGCCTTCAAAGCCGCAAGGACTTTCGGCATTGAAGCATCAAGTGGAAATAACCCCGGAATATCCCACCGTTGCCATCGGTGGGATTTCACTGGATCGCGTGCCTGATGTCGTTGCAACAGGAGTGGGTGGCGTAGCATTGGTCAGCGCCATTACTAAAGCCAAAGATTGGCGGCAGGCAACTGACAGATTACTTCATTTGATTGAAGGAAATGATCGGAGGCTCTTATGTTAAACGACCAAGAATTTATGCGGTACAGCCGTCAATTGCTGTTGGAAGATATCGGCCCTGATGGACAGGAAAAATTAAAAGCAGGAAAAGTACTGATTGTCGGATTGGGTGGATTAGGTTCACCCGCGGCACTCTATCTTGCAGCGGCAGGCGTAGGCCATCTTTATCTGGCAGATGATGATATGTTGCATGTCTCAAACCTGCAACGCCAGATCCTCTATCGCACAGCAGATATTCCCGCAGAAAAGGCGGTTTTGGCGGCGAAGCAACTGACTGCCCTGAATCCGCTGGTCAAAGTCACCGTGCTGACCGAGCGGCAAGATCGTGAATCACTGGAAAATCTCGTCCGTCAGGTCGATCTAGTACTGGATTGCTGCGATAACATGGCGACTCGTCATGCTATCAATGCCGCCTGTATTGCAGAAAATAAACCGCTGATCAGCGGTAGTGCCGTGGGTTTCAGTGGACAGCTTATCGTATTCGAACCTCCTTATTTGCACGGATGTTATGCCTGTCTCTATCCTGATCAGGAAGAGCCGCATCGCAACTGTCGTACAGCCGGTGTTTTAGGGCCGGTCGTCGGGGTGATCGGCACGTTGCAATCATTGGAGGCAATCAAAATGCTGGTGGGCCTTCCCTCCTCCCTGAGCGGAAAACTACGACTGTTTGATGGCAGACAGCAGAGTTGGAGCACGTTACAGCTAACATCATCATCGCAGTGTCCTGTGTGCGGAACCCATGCTTCAAAGCCTGATAGCGCAGAGACCGTTTCAAGGAAAACACGCTCGGGAAAAGAAATCGCATGAACATTATTGTCAATGATCAACCGATCACACTGAGTACGCCGATGACGGTGCAACAGTTACTCGAACATGTACAACGCTCCCAATCAGGCACCGCTTTGGCCATTAATCAAACCATTATTCCGCGCTCAGAGTGGAATACCCATCAGATTAATGACGGAGATAATATCCTGCTGTTTCAAGCCATTGCCGGAGGTTAATTATGTTAAAAATCGCTGATACTCTCTTTCATTCCCGCCTGTTTACGGGAACAGGCAAATTCGCCAATGCAAATTTGATGATCGAGTCGATACGTGCCTCTGGTAGCCAATTGGTCACTATGGCGATGAAGCGCATCGACCTGCATGGCAATGACGATGGCATTCTCGCCCCACTGCAACAGTTAGGCGTTAAGTTACTGCCCAATACCTCTGGGGCAAAAACAGCGGAAGAAGCGGTGTTTGCCGCTCGCCTGGCACGGGAAGCCCTGGGAACTCACTGGATCAAGTTGGAAATCCATCCCGATGTAAAATATCTTTTGCCCGACCCAATCGAAACGCTGAAAGCTGCCGGGCAGTTGGTAAAAGAAGGGTTCATTGTTCTGCCCTATTGCGGCGCTGATCCTGTCCTGTGCCGCCGTCTGGAAGAAGTCGGCTGTGCTGCCGTGATGCCATTAGGCGCTCCCATTGGCTCAAACAAGGGGCTGCTGACGCGGGATTTTCTGCAAATGATCATCGAACAGTCCAACGTGCCTGTCGTCGTAGATGCCGGAATCGGAGCGCCAAGCCATGCACTGGCCGCTATCGAAATGGGTGCTGATGCGGTACTGGTCAATACTGCCATCGCCGTTGCCCGCAATCCCATCAAAATGGCACAGGCATTCAAGACGGCGATTGAAGCCGGCGAACTTTCTCATCAGGCTGGTGTGGCAAGCCAGAAATCACATGCAGAAGCTTCCAGCCCACTGACCGATTTTCTGGGGGCGTTATGACTGATCATACATTTCGCCAGCGCTGGCAGCAGTTGGATTGGGATGACATAACACTGCGCATCAACAGTAAAACCACGCAGGATGTTGAGCGAGCATTAAACCGCGATCGTCTGGCACTGGATGATTTTATAGCCTTGCTCTCTCCCGCAGCCCTGTCTTACCTTGAGCCGCTCGCCCAACGTGCTCAACAACTCACGCGCCAACGATTCGGCAATACCGTGGGATTTTATATCCCACTCTATCTTTCCAATCTGTGCGCTAATGACTGCACCTATTGTGGTTTTTCCATGAGTAATCACATCAGACGCAAGACACTCAATGAACAGGAAATTGAAGCTGAATGCCAAGCCATCAAAAAACTGGGGTTTGAACATATCCTGTTGGTCACGGGAGAACACCAGAGCAAAGTTGGCATGGATTATTTCCGTCGCTATCTCCCCATTATCCGCAGCCAGTTCAGTTCTATCACAATGGAAGTCCAGCCATTGGCACAGGAAGAATACGCTGAACTGAAAACGCTGGGGTTGGATGGCGTGATGGTCTATCAGGAAACCTATCATGCCCCCAGTTATCAACTGCACCATCTGAAAGGAAAAAAACAGGATTTTCACTGGCGGCTGGAAACCCCGGAACGCCTGGGACGCGCAGGTATCGACAAAATCGGGCTAGGTGCATTGATCGGGCTGTCCCCTAGCTGGCGTACCGATTGTTATATAGTGGCAGAGCACCTGCTTTTCCTGCAAAAACAATTCTGGAAAAGCCGTTACTCTATTTCCTTTCCAAGATTGCGCCCCTGCGCAGGAGGCATAGAACCGGCTTCCCTGATGAGTGAAGCTGAACTGGTACAACTCATTTGTGCATTTCGCCTGTTGGCACCGGATGTGGAACTTTCCCTATCCACCCGTGAATCACCGTTCTTCCGCGATCACGTTATACCGCTGGCAATCAATCATGTCAGTGCCGGTTCCAAAACCCAGCCGGGGGGTTATGCCGACGATCATCACGAACTGGAACAATTTGCGCCTCATGATAATCGCTCAGTTGTTCAGGTTGCCGCAGCACTGGTGAAATCAGGTTTGCAGCCAGTCTGGAAAGACTGGGATAATTATCTGGGACGTTAGTTTCGTTTCTTAGAGCCCATATGATTAGGCTCTCCATTTTATATCTATATACGATGAAAACTGCCCTGTTTTTCAGTTGACAGAATCCTTGATGAAATCTGGCTTGTCACTGGTTTGAAAAGCAAGGGCAGTTTTGGGATTGCCATTTTTTCTAACTCAAATCATGCAGGTGTCTATTCAGCGATGATTTCAAACTAAAATCGGAGAACTTTACCTGCAACCCTTCTCGTTCCGGCGAACAACACATTGCTCCGACAAAAATCCGCTGACTGTCAACAGCAAAAGGCGATAACCGCAGTAACGGCCATTTCACCCCATCAGTGGAATATTGCAGTCTGATCACTCCTTCACCATAAGTCAGCCTTAACCAGAACTTATCAGGATTACCCGGAAAGACGCCCATCGCCCAGTCAGAGCAAGAATTCGTTAGCACACTGCCGATCGTCGCCTGCCCATCAGCATGCTCAACACCGGCTTTTAACCAATGTTGCTCATCCACCAGCAGCATAATGCCAGCCTGATCGTATAAATGTTCAAAACATCCTTCGATACAAAGCTGGAAGGTAAAACCCGCTTCAATATGAACATCATCAACATAGCGACCAAAAACATGGCCGCTATGACGCTGAAAGCCATACCATGTATCACGCCAAAAATCAGTTTTAGTATCCGTCGTTACATGGAGTGCATCTTCTTGATGCTTCCACGAGGCAGGCTCATTAAGCCAATGGCAGTGCTGCAAATTCATCAATAGTTAACCTGTTATTTTCTGGCGGGATGAATCAATCCATAGCCCGCTAACAATATAAGAGAAAGCAAAGCAATACAGGCAAAAGCGCCATGCAATGTGACCTGATGGGCCAAACCCCCGATAATTGCAGGCCCTAGCAGGATACCCGAATATCCCATCGTCGAGACGGCGGAAACTGCCTGAGAATCAGGCATGACTTTCTGCTGCCCTGAAGCGGTGAAAAACATCGGAGCCAGATTGGATAAACCCGCTCCTATCATCAGGAAAGAAATACCCAATACAATCATGCTGGATGCCAGATAGATCAGGACAAAACCCGAAGTAGCCAAAATTGCACTTGCCAGAAAAACCCGCCGGTATCCAAACATCGAGATAATTTTATCGCCCAAAAAGCGACCGCATGTCATGGTAATGGCGAAAAGCGTGTAACCAAACCCCGCCTGGTGGCTATCCATATTATGGACACTACTCAGCAAGATCCCGCTCCAATCCAACATGGAGCCTTCCATCAGATAAACGACAAAGCAAAGAAAACCGAGCAGGATCACAATACCACGAGGCAAGGCAAAAGATGGGGTATTACCCGTTTCTGTGTGATCCAATAATCCGTTCCATGCTGGCAGCAACAATAGAATAATGAATAATGCCACTGCGGACATGACCTGAAATGGGGATATTCCCATCAACAACAGTAAACTGACTGACCCAGCACCCGCAATTCCGCCCAGACTGAACAACGCATGAAAACCGGACATAATTGGCTGCTGCACCATTTTCTCAACATTGACTGCATGAATATTGATCACCACATCCGTCGCGCCAATCCCCACGCCGAACATAAACAGCGCACAAGCTAGTGCCCAAGGGGTTGGCAATATACTTAACCCCGGCAGCATCAAAATTGCCAGCAGGGCAAACAGGGGAAAAATTTTCCTACAACCGAAACGGCTGGCCAGCATCCCCGCCAAAGGCATCGTGATAAAGGAACCAATGCCAAATACCAGTATGAGCAACCCCATGGCACCATCATCAAGTGCAAATCTCTCCTTAACCAAAGGAATAAGAGGTGCCCAAGCTGCCATACTGAATCCGGCAATAAAAAAAGCGAGCCGTGTCGCAATGATCGGCTGCTTTATCGAAGAAACTGCATATTCCTCAGACAACTTAATTCCTCCATAACCCTGTTCTCTAGAACTATCTTTTCTAGAACCCTCTGTTCCAAAACAATGTACTCTGACGCACAATCATGCCCTCCACAGGTTTTGCTGGAGGGCATCAATATTGCTTACATTGCTATTGCACTTACATTAGCATCCCGCTGACAGCAGATTTATCCCAGAAAATTGCGGAATATCCGTCAATTCACCAATAATGCAAGTCGCCTGCCCGTACTGTTCAGCCACCGACAAATCATGAGGCCAAGCATATACCCACGGGATCCCTGCTTGTTTTGCTGCTGCGATCCCCAGATCCGTATCTTCAATCACCAAAGTCTGCTGAACATCCATCCTTTTCAGCTTTAGCATGGCAAGGTAGGGATCAGGAAAAGGTTTAGTTCTTTCAACATCATCACCGGAAATCAAGACAGGTTCATCAAACAAACCCAGTAACCCCAAATTCGCCAGACAAACGGCACGCGGTGCGGTGGAAACAAACCCAAAAGCAATGTCATTTTGCTGTAAGGCCGCTATGAGACGAGTCACCCCCGGACGTAGATAATGTGCAGATAACTTTTCCTGATAAACCGAGATAATCTTGTCGGTAATGCCTTGCTGTTCGGGTAATGGAACACCAATTTCACTCAGTGTTTCCGCCAGACTCAAACCAATCAATTGCTGTGGCTGAATATCACGCGTGTGATCAGGTGCCAGTTCACACAACACATCAAAATGCAGTTGTTCACTATCGACAATGACCCCATCGATATCAAAAATGACATTGAATTTATCCATCAGAAATATTCCATTACTTAAAGTCAGCCAAACGGATCAATATCTTGCAGTTTGGTGTATTGAGCGGTACTTGAGCTTTCGCGGCAATATCACAGCCCACGGTGAGAAAAGCCTGCTGATAATCCTCAAAATCAAAGATCTGACTAATCAGGCGTTCAGCGGGGATCACACCATCCCGGATCATGGCGTAAGCACGCTCAAAACTGTTGTTCAAGGAGTCAATCGAACCGATGACAGAAAGACTTTTGTCGGCAATTTTCAGAATATCAAGATTGGCATGTTTGTCTTTTAAAGCGACATTCAGCAACTTACCGCCTGCGGCTAAATGGTCGAAAACATATTCGGTCAGTTGTCCCGTGGTATCTACACATAAATCGATCAGGGCTGATTTATCACCGTATTCCTGCGTCAACGCTTCATCAAAATCGGTATATAACCGACATTCTGCCGGCAGGTTGTTGATAGCAAACTGCACACGACTCGGGTTTTTCTCGATCATGAATGCCTTAACACCCCGTTCATGCAACGCCCAAAGATACAGCATTCCCATAGGGCCAGCCCCGGCTACAACGGCCCGAATATTGGTATGGGTGATCCCCAGTTTATCCACTCCCGTCAGTGTGCAGCTCAAAGGTTCAGTCAACGAAGCCGCTTCCATACTAACATGATCATCAAGCTTGATCAGCGAGCTTTCTTTCGCCAAATACTGCTCGGCAAATGCCCCATCGTAAGAAACCCCCGCTTCCGTCCCTAATTTTTTCTCACAGTGATTAGGATTACCTGTCTGACACATCCTGCAATGTCCACAGGAGTAAGTCGGGTTGATAACAACACGATCGCCAATCTGAAAGCGGGTAACATGACTGCCGACTTGCGTCACCACTCCCGTGGTCTCATGCCCCAATGTGGTTCCCGGCACCGCTACAGGATAAGAACCAGTAATGATTCCTATATCTGTGCCGCAAATCCCACATACTGCAATATCGACTACCACATCATCCGATTCAATGCAGTGCAAGGGTTCAACTTGCTGAATCTGGACATTCCATACTTGGTTGAATTTCAGGGCTTTCATTATGCAACCTCTCTGTGCTTCGGTGCAGAAACCGTCAATTCAGCGAATGCCAGATCCAGTTTATGGAGAATTTCATGTAAGTGTTCCTGTGTACAAACCAAAGGAGGACGTACCTTAAGCGCCCGCCCTTTGCCATAACGGGAGCCGCGCAGGATCAATCGGTGACGGCTGGCGGTTTCAATCACCTGTGCCGCAAATTCTGGGGTTGGAGTATCAAAACCGAACATGTAGCCCATACCTCTGACTCCCGTGATTTCAGGGTATTTATGCTGTAAGGCCAACAATCCATCACGCAGGAAAGCCTCGTTCTGCTGCACATTTTCCAGAATGGAATCATCTTCAATAATATCAATGATTTCGTTAAGAGCGACTAAAGACAAGGGATTAGCACCGGAAGTACTGGAATGCTCAAATGATTCCAACACATCCAGCGAGCTGCGCATTAGCACACCACCAGTCGGAATACCAACACCCCCTGCCCCTTTCGCAAATACAATGATATCTGGCTCTAATTCCTTGGCATAACCTGTCGACGCAAAGAAAGTTCCGGTACGGCCAAACCCTGTCTGTACTTCATCCGCAATAATGATGATGCCGTGCTGGTGGCAGATTTCCCTGATTTTGCGATAGAACTCCACGGGGAAAACGGTGTTGCCGCCATTGCCCTGAATCGGTTCAATAATCAGACATGCGATATTGTCACTGGAACCCAACTGAATAAACTGTTCCAGATCGGCATATTGGCTCTCTTTCTCATTCGAGTCAGGTTCTGCCATGACACTGGCAGGTGCTGGAATTTTTATCGAACCATCAATACTGATATGGAAGTCTTTAATCCTGAACGCATTGCCGGAGATCTGCGCGGTTGCAAGAGACTGGCCGTGGTGGGCAAGAAAGAACGAGATAATGCCGGAGCGTCCTGTGGCTTTTTGGGCGATACGAATGGCACCTTCAACAGCTCCAGAACCGGAAACATCCCGCAGCCACATTCTGTCAATGCCTTTTGGTGTATGTTTCACCAATTTGGTCAAAATATACTGTGACATTTCTCGCGTATAAGCAGAACTTAAATGCGTACATCTATCAATCTGTTGCTTGAGTTTTTCCGCAACTCTGTGGTTAGTGTAACCAAGCGGCAAATTAAACGTACCTGATGCCGCATCAATATGCTTTTCGCCATCGATTTCCAAATAAGGACCGTGACCAACAAAACGGGAAAGCATATCGTCAAGATGATTTCTATTTTCCATAATTACTAACCACCATTAGTTATTTTTAACAATTACAAACGTACCAAATGTAATGGGATTAGCTTAGACCCATTCAAACGTGATATCTATCACATAAAGCCCATAAAAAAATATAAAGTTATTTTAAAAATTAATTTATATTTTAATTGCATATAACTTAGTATTAATATTTATTTATGTTATTAGCAAAATTATTACTAAACTCAAATATTCATTGATTCAACACTCAATCCCATCATTTGCATCAAATGTTGAGCCTGTTGAATAGCATCCTGCCGGTGGGTAATGCCCATTTTCTGATACAGATTACGGATATGCGTTTTGATCGTGGTCGCGGCGACCTCCAGTTCTGCGGCAATTTGATCGTTACTGTAGCCGGAATAAATCAACCCCAATACCTGCCATTCACGCTGAGTCAGCGGGCTATTGCGGATAAGTTCCGGTACATCAGGGTGTGTAAGAAGCTGCTCAACAAACGTTTCATCAAAATGGGCAAATTTATGCCGATGCTGGCGATTAATTTCCCGCAGGATACGCTGGGCACGGTGTTGCTCAAGTTCAGGCAGAATATTGAGCTGAATAAGCTGGCGCAATTGTTGAGCCATCAACTCACCTTCAAGCACAAAGTGACTAATAAATCCCGTGCGGTTAGCCAAACTCAGGGCTTCCATCAAAACAGCCTGTGCTTCAGCCTTGTACCCAAGCTGCCAGTACAACAGATTGCACAGCAACAGGTTGCGGTTCAAATCGCTTATCAGCAGCAATTCCCTTGCGTACTTATTCAGCGTCCTCAAGATGGATTCCGCTTCCTCATACTGACCAAGCAGGATCTGTGCACGGGCGATATTGCGCCATTGATTCTGATTGAAATGGTTATTGAAGCTTTCTGGCCGTTCCGCCTGTACCAACCACTGAGTCGCCGAGCCGCTATCTTCCAAATTCTGCCAGATAATGACGCGTAGCTTGTCGGTATTGGTTCGCCAGTCACGATGATAATGCCCGTTATTCAACAGATTTTCGCAGCGGGACAGGTAACGGCGGGCATTATCAATATCCCCTCGGATCAAAGAACATTTCGCCAGTTGGGTCAGGCATTGTAATTGCTGCTGAGGCTGGACGCTGGACAACACTTCCAGGCCTCGACGCGCCGCTTCTTCAGATTCGTCTATCCGCGCCCAACACCACAAAAGCTGTGAACGAATGCGTAACAGGAATTCGTGCATTGGCAACTGTTCTAAATGCTGCTCACGAATCAAATCAAAAGCGTGGTTTTGAATTTCATAGGCCGCCTGCAAATAACCCTGAGCCAATAAGATCTCACTTTGCTGCAACAACGCCCACAAAGCATAGTGATAAACATGGCAGCGTCGGGCAAGTTGCTCCGTTTGCTTCATCAATGCCAATGCATGGGACAATTCCCCTTTACAATGCAGAACTTCCCCTTTCACCGACATCGCAACAATCCGGCCATATTCATTGTCGGGCAAAAGGGCTGCCAGAGCCTTCTCAGCCAGCGTATCAGCATCGTCCGGCCGGCCATCGTTAATCGCAACTTGGGCACGCAGGGCATCAAATTCTGCCAGCAATTCCGGCTCAATAATGATTTGTTTCTGCTTCAGCGACTGTTCTGTCTGATTCAATAAAGCATTTACTTCATAATAACGATGCTGACTTTGTGCCAGCCATGCCTGTAACAGTACCAGACGCGGATTTTCCAGTAATTGCTCATATGGCAGTGCATTCATGCACTCTTCCAATAGTGACAGCTTGCTGTGGTTAAACAGATCCCAAGCATGTTGCAGCAAAATATCACGCAACAGTACGGTATCTCCGGCAGCCAGCGCATGGTGAATGGCTTCCCCCGGAAACCCCTGCATCAACCAGCCTTCTGCCGCAGCCCTGTGCAATTCTGGCAATTTCGCTGCCATTTCCCACTGGCATCGTTGGCGCAGAAATGAGGCAAACAGAGGATGAAAACAGAACCATTCGCCAGAATCATCCATACGTTGGATAAACAGCCCCTGACGTTCAATATCCTCAAGGCGTTGCTGGCCGTTATCCTCTCCCGTCAGACAAACAATCAGGCCATCATTCATCGAGCGCAGGATAGAACTGCGCAGCAGGAAATCCCGCGTAGCCTGATCCACACGATTTAAAACCTCATCCACAAGATAATCTGCGAGATGGCTGGCATTGATCCCCGAAAGGCGTTTTGCCGACATTTCCGCCGTATTGCCTGATTGACGGGCAGAAAGGGCAATAAGCTGCAAGGCTGTCGCCCAACCCGCGACGTCATTGCATAACTGTTTGCAATTATCCGCACCCAGTGGGCTGGCCAGCCTTTTATCAAAAAACTGCTGGGTTTCCTGATAATCGAAGGCCAATTGCTGGCTATCGAACTCCAATAACTGTTCACGCACACGTAGGTTAGCCACACCCAACGATGGCAAATGACGGGATAGTATTGTCAAAGTCAGATTTTCAGGCTGGTGACGGAGGAAAAAGCGCATGGCTTCATGAATGAGGTTATTCTCTATCAGGTGATAATCATCAATCACCAGAAAGATCGGCTGTTTCCATTCACTAAGTTCAATAAACAACTGCGCAAACAATGCGGGTAAATTGGCATATTGATGCTTCTGAGCCAGCACGTCACTTTTTACACAATGCCCCTGTGTTGCCTGCTGAATAGCAGCGATCAGGTAGCTGGCAAAACGTTCCGGCTGATTGTCACTGTCATCCAGAGAATACCATCCCAGATTACTCTGTCCGGCAGCCCATTGTGACATCAATGTAGTTTTACCATACCCTGCGGGGCTGGTTATCAATACCAGACGATAGTGCTGTACTTCACTGAGCAGTTCTAACAGACGCTCGCGCATGACCATATTATTAAGGCGAAGGGGGCGACTGAGTTTCGATGGGATAAGCATTGGTTTCTTCCCTTCATAAGCAATGAATAAAACTGATACCAAAACCCTGTTCAATGTTATTGATTCATTTTCACCACTAACATTCATTAATGCCCAACCAAATTGAGAGAAACGCCTATCTTTTGCAAACAGGTTGGTTGATTTCATTGTGTTAAGTTGCACCTTGTCACATTCTTTGCTTACAATTTTTCCTGTTCCCAATGAAATTGCGAAAAGCCTCGAAAAAACGGGGCAAGTGGGAAACTTTTCCTATCAAGTTGTTGGCCAATTTCTTCTGCCACCCGCCTTGCTGTTTATTTAAATACGGCCAATGACTACGCCTTTGCACTCCTCCCTGTGAATGTCCCCGTAGGATGATGTTTACCGCCTCAAGAATCTTCAGCATATCCCGCTAAATAACCTCCATATTTTCCTTATTCAGTGACAGGATGAAGACTCCATGCAACAGCCCAAATTAGATAAAGCCGTCTTTCAGGCCGCGCTTACGCGACAGTGGCAGCGCTTTGGCCTTAGTTCAGCACAGGAAATGACCCCACATCAGTGGTGGCAGGCCATCAGTGCTGCGCTATTAGAATTACTTCCCTCTTCCAGCCAAAACCATACCGATCAGTTTCATAACCCTAAGCGTCATGTGAACTATATTTCGATGGAATTTCTGATAGGCCGCCTGACAGCCAACAATTTGCTGAATCTTGGCTGGTATGACGATGTTCAGGCTTATCTGGCAGAAGATGGACTGACTTTGAGTGACTTACTGGAAGAAGAAGCGGATCCTGCATTGGGCAATGGTGGTCTGGGTCGGCTGGCAGCCTGTTTTCTTGACTCAATGGCGACGATTGATCAACCCGCAACAGGCTATGGCCTTAATTATCAGTATGGCCTGTTCCGGCAATCCTTTGATCAAGGGCTACAAATTGAGGCACCTGATGACTGGAAGCGCGGTTCCTATCCGTGGTTTCGCCATAATGCCCAATTGAAAGTTGACGTAGGTCTTGGCGGGAAAATCGTGATGACAGCCGAAGGTCATGAAACTTGGCTTCCTGCCTTTACCTTGATTGGCGAAGCTTGGGATCTGCCTGTCATTGGCTATGGTAATGGTGTCACACAGCCCCTGCGCCTGTGGCAAGCAACGCACGATAACCCTTTTGATCTGTCACTTTTCAATGACGGGCAGTTTCTGAATGCTGAACAACAGGGCATCGAAGCCACCAGCCTGACCAAAGTGCTTTACCCGAACGATAACCATCAGGCCGGAAAGCGCCTGCGCCTGATGCAGCAATATTTCCAGTGTGCCTGTGCGGTGGCAGATATTCTGCGTCATCATCAGCAGGCTGGCCGCAAGGTGGAAGAATTACCACGCTACGAAGTCATCCAGCTTAACGATACCCACCCGACTATCGCCATCCCTGAAATGATGCGTCTCCTGCTGGATGAGTACCAATTGGATTGGGAAACAGCATGGGAAATTACAGGGCAGACTTTCGCCTATACTAACCATACTTTGCTGCCAGAAGGCTTAGAACGCTGGGATGAGCATCTAGTCAGTGAACTGTTGCCACGTCATCACCGCATCATTCAGGAAATCAACCGTCGCTTCCAGAAAACCGTGGAGCAAACTTGGCCTGGCAATCAACAGGTGTGGGAAAAATTAGCCGTTATTCACGAAAATCAGGTAAGAATGGCTAACCTCTGCGTAGTCGCCTGTTTTGCTGTCAACGGTGTAGCAGCATTGCATTCATCCCTAATCGTGACGGATCTGTTTCCAGAGTATTATCACTTATGGCCGCAAAAATTCCATAACGTAACCAATGGCGTCACACCGCGTCGCTGGTTAAAACAATGCAATCCAGCACTCTCCTCATTGATTGATCAAACCTTGAACCATGAATGGGTTAATGATCTTGAGAGCCTGAAACAGCTCGAACCTTATGCCAACGATACGGCTTTCTGCGAAGCTTATCGCAGCATCAAACAGGAAAATAAAATTCGGTTGTCCAACTACGTCAATAAAGTCATGGGGCTTAAGCTCGATCCCCACGCCATTTTTGACGTACAGATAAAACGTCTGCATGAGTACAAGCGCCAACATTTGAATCTGCTGCACATCCTCTCACTGTATCGACAGATTCAGGAAAATCCATCACTGGATATTCACCCTCGCGTCTTTCTGTTTGGCGCCAAAGCCGCTCCGGGCTACTATCTGGCAAAAAATATTATCTCAGCTATTAACCATGCGGCTGAAAAAATCAATCATGATCCGATCGTCCGTGATCGTATCAAAATTGCCTTTATTCCCGATTACAACGTTTCTACCGCAGAATTGATGATCCCCGCCGCCGATGTCTCAGAACAAATTTCTACTGCGGGTAAAGAAGCCTCCGGTACAGGCAACATGAAACTGGCCTTAAACGGTGCACTGACCATCGGTACGCTGGATGGCGCCAATGTTGAAATCGCCGAACAAGTCGGCAATGACCATATTTTTATCTTCGGGAACAATGTTGAAGAAGCAAAAGCCTTACTGAAAAGTGGCTACAATCCACGGGAGATCCTCCAGCAGAATCCTCATCTACAAGGCATATTGGATGCACTTGCCAGTGGCGAATTCAGTCACGGGAACACGCAGGCATTTGATCTCATGCTGCATAGCCTGCTTGATGGTGGTGATCCTTATTTAGTGCTGGCAGATTTTGACTCCTACTGCCATGCCCATACGCAGATTGATACCTTGTACCGTAACCCTCAACACTGGACACACAGTACTATTCTCAACACTGCCCGCATGGGTAAATTCAGTTCTGACCGAGCTATTCAAGATTACCAACAGCGTATCTGGCAGGCCAAATAAGGTTCATCATGGAAAATAAACACCTCGACAATTTGGCAACAGAGGCTGGCATAGCCGCCGAATATATTAATGCCTACGGGAAACCGCAGGCTATCCCTGCCGAAATTCGGCATCGGATATTGGCAGCCATGTATACAGATCCACCGGCCAATAGGCCGGTTTCTGATTTACCTGTTTTAACCGTGCCTGTGGTTAAAGTGACGACTCAAGGTCAGGCAATCACTTTACCTTTGAACAGTACAGAAAATTATCGGTGGCAAATACAGACAGAGCAAGGAGAGACATTTCAAGGAGACTGCCAATATCAAATCACTCTGCCGACCAACCTCCCTCTGGGCTATCACACACTGACA
Source organism: Xenorhabdus aichiensis (assembly GCF_028598775.1). Lineage (NCBI taxonomy): Bacteria > Pseudomonadati > Pseudomonadota > Gammaproteobacteria > Enterobacterales > Morganellaceae > Xenorhabdus > Xenorhabdus aichiensis. The sequence goes on along the minus strand of NZ_JAQRFO010000008.1, from coordinate 100,152 downwards.
TTAATGCCAGTAAAATCAATATCAGCAAAAGAACCTGATAGCCAACACCCAGTTATGCAGATTATTGTGGCACCAGAACGTTGCTACGAGCCAGAAACACTGATAAATGGCGAAAAACTCTGGGGTGCCTGTATCCAGCTCTATACCTTGCGTTCAGAAAATAACTGGGGAATTGGCGATTTTGGCGATCTAAAATATATGCTGCAAGAACTGACGCAACGGGGTGGCGCATTTATCGGCCTGAATCCACTTCATGCCATGTATCCGGCCATGCCTGAAGACGCCAGTCCCTACAGCCCTTCTTCCCGCCACTGGCTCAATATCATTTATATTGATGTGAACCAGGTAGAAGATTTCACATGCAGTGTTGAAGCTCAAAAATGGTGGCTATTGCCGGAAACTCAACTCAAACTCCAGCATGTCCGCCAAACAGAATTAGTCGATTACACCAGCGTGATGACATTAAAAATAACAGCGCTGCGTCTGGCTTATCAACAGTTCCAAACCCGATCCGCTACAGATCCCCTGCACATTGCTTTTCGACAATTTGTTACCAAAGGTGGTAAAAGCCTTTACTCTCAAGCAGCCTATGATGCTCTGCACCATAAACTCTACGACGAAGACAGCGCTTATTGGGGCTGGCCAGTATGGCCAGAAAAATATCGTGAACCTGATAACGATACGGTGAAAGGATTCTGCCAGTCACATTGGCAGGAAGTGGAGTTTTTCCTCTGGTTACAATGGCTGGCCGATACCCAATTAGCTGGCTGCTTTACCGAAAGCCAGCACAATCATATGCCAATCGGCATTTATCGTGACTTGGCTGTTGGTGTTGCACAAGGCGGCTCAGAAACATGGTGCAACCGAACGGTGTATTGCACCAAGGCATCTATTGGCGCTCCACCGGACATACTCGGCCCACGCGGACAAAACTGGGGCTTACCTCCGATAAACCCCCATGTATTACGAGCCCAAGCCTATCAGCCTTTTATTGAATTACTGCGTAGCAATATGCGCCACTGTGGGGCATTACGTATTGATCACGTTATGTCACTACTCAGACTATGGTGGATACCGCAAGGAGAAACTGCCGATAAAGGGGTTTATGTCCATTATCCAGTTGACGATTTGCTGGCGATACTGGCGCTGGAAAGCCAACGCCATCACTGTATGGTGATTGGCGAAGATTTAGGGATAGTGCCAGAAGAAATTGTCGGGAAATTACATGACCGAGGTGTCTATTCCTATAAGGTGTTCTATTTTGAACGGGATGAGCACGGAGAATTCCGCTCACCCGATGAATACCCCACACAGGCAATGGCAACCATTACTACCCATGATTTACCTACATTACGCGGATTCTGGCAAAACAAGGATTTGATGTTGGGGGAATCAATCGGCTTATACCCAGATAACACTCTACTTGATGGGTTATATGATGAACGCAAGCATTGTAAACAGAAGTTATTGGACGGTTTGAACCATCATGGTTATCTATCTGCATCATTGAGCATGACAGACACGCCAACTCCGATGTCAGCCTCCATCAATCAAAGCATACATCGCTACATTGCCCACAGCACCAGTGCCTTATTGGGATTGCAGCCCGAAGACTGGCTAGATATGGAACTCCCCGTCAATATTCCGGGAACGTCCACAGAGTATCCCAACTGGCGGCGCAAACTAAGCATTACGCTGGAAGCTATGTTCCAAGATGAACATATCAACCAATTACTTCAAACGGTAGGAGAGTACCGAAGGTAAATTCCGTAATCACTTAAACCACCATCGATAGTTGTTCTATCGATGGTGGTGTCGCTTTTTAACTGAACATCACCCCTTCACGCTCCCTGATGTTAACCCACCGACTAACCAGCGCTGTGCAAGCAGGAACATCACTGTGATAGGGATTGCGGAAAGCACCGCTGCAGCAGCAAAATCCCCCCAAAGGGAGTTTTGTGGGTGAAGGTACTGTTGCATTCCTACCGCCAAAGTATAACTGTCTACATCCCGCAACAGCAGTGACGCCACAGGAACTTCGGTTATGACACCAATAAAAGACAGGATAAACACTACCGCCAGTATTGGCACGGAAAGCGGTAATAATATCAAACGGAAAACTTGCCACGATGTCGCCCCATCCAACATTGCGGCTTCTTCCAAAGAACTATCTAGCGTTTCGAAATAACCTTTGATCGTCCATACATGCAGTGCAATTCCTCCCATATAGGCAAAAATCACACTACCGTGAGTATTAAGCCCCATAAATGGAATATAGGCACCTAATCGATCAAAGAGCGCATATAGCGCCACCAGCGAAAGTACCGGAGGGAACATCTGGAAAATCAGCATCCCTTTTAACAAAGTGCTTTTGCCACGAAAGCGCATTCGAGCAAAGGCATAAGCACAGGTCGTTGACAAAGCCACAATCCCCGTAGCCGTAATGAATGCAATTTTTACTGAATTCCACAGCCATTGTATGACGGGGAATGGTGGGGGGGTGACACGTCCATCTGGGGATTCCACGCTATAACCAAGCGCCAGTTTCCAGTGTTCCCATGAAATTGTTTCAGGGATAAGACTACCCGTGGCAAAATTTCCAGGTCGCAAAGAAATAGCAATCACCATCAACATTGGCAATAAAATCAATGCAATAAAAGCCAGCATTAACATATGTGTTGCCCCTACCCGCCACCGTTGTGATTTCGGTTGCACCATCGCCATTACCCGTTCTCCTCAATCAAATTTAATACGAGTCGCTTTCAGATTAATGATGGCTAATGCCCCGACCAAAAGGAAAATCAACGTAGCAATAGCCGCAGCCAAACCAAAATCCTGTCCTCCGCCCCCTTCAAAAGCGATACGATAGGTATAATTCACCAAAAGATCGGTATAACCCGCAGGAGTTGTTGTACCAATGCGATCCGGCCTGCCATTGGTCAGCAACTGAACTAAAACAAAGTTATTAAAATTAAAAGCGAAACTGGCAATTATCAACGGAGTCAGCGGCTTAATCAGCAATGGAAAAGTAATTCTGGAAAAATTCTGTAATGGCCCAGCCCCATCAATAGCCGATGCCTCATAAAGATCATCAGGAATTGACTTCAGCAGCCCCATGCAAAGGATCATCATATAGGGATACCCCAGCCACGTATTCACGATAATCAACATCGTTCGCGCCAGTGTTGGGTCAGTAAACCACTCCGGTTTCAAACCAAACAGCCCGTTAAGCAACAGGTTGATTTCCCCAAAACTCTGGTTAAATAACCCCTTAAAAATCAGGATGGAAATAAACGAAGGAACAGCGTACGGCAAAATAAGCAGTACACGATAAATTGCCCGTCCTTTAAGCGCCTCCCACTGCACAATACACGCAAGGATCATACCCAGCGCCACCGTCAATATCACCGTTAGCAGGGAAAAGATCACAGTCCAGACAAAAATCGAAAGAAAGGGTTTTTGGATACCGTCATCCTGAATAACCCGCAAAAAGTTTTTCCAACCGACAGAAACCGTGAATCCCGGGCTTAATGTTCCCTCACTCCAGCCGCCCTCAGCGTTCGTGGCCTGATAGAACCCTGTATCCCTATTCGGTCGATATTGTGTCTCCGTTTGATTGTTGGTCAAGGTAATGCCATCTTCCCCAATGGAATAGAGGGGATGTATGCCGGAGAATTGACGCAGTGAACTCATACGTAACTTACTGCCATCCGGCAGAACAGTAACAAGCTGACCTAACGCCTGCCGGTACTGAGTTATGGTTCGCAATGCGGCGGCATCACTCTCAAAAACCTTTTCCTGCTTATGCAAAGGCAAAATGACTTCTTCCCCTGCAGATGTAGATAAAGAAAAAGGATCAGATACCAGTAATTGAGAGCTATCAGGAACACTCAAGGCCAGTACCCACTGTTCAGATTCAGGATAAAGTTTGAAATTAAGTGTCTGACCTGCCTGATATTGACGACTCATCAACACCGTTTGAGCCCGTTCAAAAGTCAGTTGATTTGTACTGCTATAGTTCGTGAAAGCAATGGCGACAGTACAAATAAGTGGAAACAATACAAACAGGCTCATGCCCGCAATTCCCGGATAGGTATAACGCCAAGCATAAGCCTTACGATTGGCAAAGACATAAATACCACTTCCCAGTAATACCAGTGTCAGCATGGCAAACAGGTATTCACCTTGGGCATACATCAATACAATCAAATAACCGGTAAAAAGTAGGCACAGACTGACTCCGAACCATTTTAGGACAGGATGCGACCACCATTCTGTTTTGTCCAATCTCGCTGACATCATGCACTTCCTGTTACTAAGAGCCTATCCCAATAGACACTAACGCTCCTTCTATACCGTTCATCTTTCAAATTGCCGCCAACAAATCGGCAACTTGAAATCTATTGGGTATAAAATCAGGAACCTGTTATTCGTTTATTTAGCTATTCGATTTTCTGCATCATTAAGCGCGGCATCAATAGTTTGCCGACCATTCACTGCATTAAGGACAGCACTGCGCATGGCATACCAAAAACTACTCATTTGCGAAACATTCGGCATAATTTCACCTTGCTGAGCATTTGCCATCGTGGCAGCAATACGTGGATCTTTCGCAAGGATATCCTGATAAGATTTCAGCGCCACAGCCCCCAGCGGTTTGTCCTTATCCACTGTTGCTAAGCCTTCGTTAGTCAGCAGATAGTTTTCCAGAAACTCCTTCGCCAATTCTTTATTAGGACTGGCCGCATTGATTCCGGCGGTTAAGATGCCAACAAACGGTTTAGAGGGTTTTCCTTTAAAGGTTGGCAATAGAGTAACACCATAATTGATCTTACTTTTGTCGATATTCGTCCAGGTCCACGGACCATTGATGGTCATTGCTGTTTTGCCTTTATTGAAGGCTGCTTCAGCAATGGAGTAATCGATATCGGCACTCAAATGTTTGTTTTTCACCAAATCAACCAAGAATTGCATCCCCGCTTTGGAGCCCGCATTATTCACGCCGCTATCCTTGGTGTTATAGGCACCATTCTCCACTTTGAAAGCGTAGCCCCCATCAGCAGCAATCAGTGGCCAAGTGAAATAAGGTTCCTGCAAGTTGAACATGATTGCACTTTTATTCTGCTTTTTCAGTTCATTATCCAGCGCAGGGATCTCTTCCCATGTCTTTGGCGGAGATTTCACTAAATCTTTATTGTAAATAAGAGAAAGCGCTTCAACTGCAATGGGATAACCAATCAGTTTGCCATCATAACGCACCGCATCCCAAGTAAAAGGAAATAGCTTGTCCATGAACGGTTGATCAGGTGTCACTTCGGCCAATAAACCAGATTGGGCATAACCACCAAAACGATCATGCGCCCAGAAAATGATATCTGGCCCATCACCGTTCGCGGCTATTTGAGAATATTTTTCTTCGAATTTATCGGGATGCTCAACAGCAACAGGAATACCTGTCTCTTTTGCAAATTTCTCACCAACCTGTGCCAGCCCGTTGTATCCCTTATCACCGTTGATCCAAATCACCAACTTGCCTTCTTCCAGCTTTGCAAAAGCAGGGGCAGAGAGTATCCATGTCGTTAAAACGGAAAGCATCAGAGCGCGAGCACCCACTTTCAGAGTTGTTTTTGTCATCATTCCGTCCTTTTCGTCGTTTGCAGGTTCAAGATGAATTTCTCGTTACACCGCTAGAAAATGGTTCCCAGTGTGCAATCAACGGAAGGCAAGCTCATCCTCCCCTGTTCTACGCCTCACCATAAATGAGTGTGAACTTGATTACAAAAACACTGAAAATCAGAATGTTAACCTTAAAGAGACATCAATTTTTGGGATTGAAATCACATCTTGCTCAGTGATTTTTCACGGAATCTCTCAATCACATTAATCTCATCCTCCTTATGCCTCCCCCATAAAAAATTATGGGATGGAGGATTTTTATTCCTGTTATTTTGCACACAATTTTGCCACCAGTTTTTCACTAAGTTTTTTACTACAAACATGAAACTAGGGTGACAACTCCGAGGGGAACACATGTCCAGCGTCACACTCCGCAATGTATCTAAGACTTATGGTGAAACTGTCATTTCCAAAAACTTCAACCTTGAGATTGAAGAAGGGGAATTTGTTGTTTTTGTTGGTCCATCAGGATGTGGAAAATCAACACTGTTAAGGATGATTGCAGGTCTGGAAGACATTACCTCCGGTGATTTACTGATAGCAGGGCAGCGAATGAATGATGTTCCTCCTGCCAAACGCAGTGTAGGTATGGTTTTTCAATCCTACGCGCTATACCCCCATCTGTCTGTTGCTGACAATATGTCATTCGGCATGAAACTGGCCGGGATCAAAAAAAGCGATATCCAGAAGCGAGTTCAACAAGTTGCAGAAACTCTTCAGCTCGCCCATCTGCTGGATCGTCGCCCCAAAGCACTGTCTGGAGGGCAGCGTCAGCGAGTTGCCATTGGTCGCACTCTGGTCGCTGAACCGAATATCTTTCTTCTGGATGAACCACTCTCCAATCTGGACGCTGCATTGCGTGTCCAGATGCGCATTGAGATTTCACGCCTGCACCAACGCCTGCAACGCACGATGATCTATGTTACGCATGATCAAACCGAAGCCATGACGCTGGCGGATAAAATCGTCGTTCTGGATGCGGGCAACATTGCTCAGGTCGGTAAGCCACTCGAAATTTATCACTACCCTGCCAACCGTTTTGTTGCGGGCTTCATCGGTTCCCCAAAGATGAATTTCCTACCAGTCAAAGTCTCTGCCACAGCAGTCGATCAAGTACAAATTATTTTGCCTAACGGGCAGCATGTCTGGCTACCAGTTGAAAGTAAGGATGTCACTATCGGTAGCAATGTATCTCTAGGTATCCGCCCCGAACACCTGCTGCCTAATGATGTGGCCGACGTAACGCTGGAAGGAACAGTACAAATCGTAGAGCAACTGGGGAATGAAACTCAGATTCACATCCGTATACCTGCAATTCACCAAAATTTGGTTTACCGCCAGCCTGATGTTGTTCTCGTGGAAGAAGGAGCAACCTTCACTATCGGGTTAGCTCCCCATCGCTGTCATCTATTCCGCGAAGATGGAACTGCATGTCAGCGTTTACATAAAGAGCCCGGAGTCTGAACTCGTGCCATAAAAAAATAACAGGAGAATCATTATGCGTATCTTACCTCTTTCATTGGCCATGCTGACTGGTTTGTTATCCATGCAGGCCGCTGCGGTGGAATTCCACGGTTATGCCCGTTCTGGCATTGGCTGGGCAGGTAAAGGAGGAGAACAGAAATGTGTCCAAAGCACTGGTGCACAGAGTAAGTACCGTCTGGGCAATGAGTGTGAAACCTATGCGGAACTAAAACTAGGGCAAGAGTTATGGAAAGAGGGTAACAAGCGTTTCTATTTTGATACCAATGTGGCCTATTCCGTTGCACAGAAAGATGACTGGGAATCAACCAACCCAGCTTTCCGCGAAGTCAACGTTCAGGCAAGCAACATCATTGACTGGCTGCCTGGTTCGACGCTATGGGCAGGTAAGCGTTTCTACCAGCGACACGATGTGCATATGATCGATTTTTATTACTGGGACATCTCCGGCCCTGGAGCAGGTTTGCAGGATATTGATTTGGGATTTGGTAAACTTTCCCTTGCCGTGACCCGCAATACGGAATCCGGTGGTTCGCATGGCTGGATCGCCGATAAACGCGATGAAGTTCAGACTTCCAATGATGTTTTCGACGTACGGCTGGCTAATTTACAGGTGAATGAAGGCGGCACTCTGGAGCTTGGCATCGACTATGGACGTGCCAATGCGCGCAAGGGTTACCATCTGGATCAAAAAGCATCTAAAGATGGTGTAATGCTGACAACTGAACATACTCAAAGCATGTTAGGTGGCTTTAATAAATTTGTCGTACAGTACGCCACTGATGCCATGACTTCCTACAATAGTGGCCATTCAGAAGGTGCCAGCGTAAACAATGATGGGCATATGTTACGCATCCTGAATCATGGTGCTATCAATATTACGGATAAATGGGATCTGATGTATTTAGCCATGTATCAGAATATAGATCGCGATAATCGCAACGGCAACACATGGTACACCGTTGGTGTCCGCCCAATGTACAAATGGACGCCCATCATGAGTACTTTGCTGGAAGTCGGCTATGACAATGTGAAATCTCAACGCACCAAAGACACCAACAATCAATACAAAATCACGCTGGCACAGCAATGGCAGGCAGGTGACAGTATCTGGTCACGCCCAGCAATCCGTTTGTTTGCAACTTATGCCAAATGGGATGAAAAATGGGGCTATGCAAACAAAAATGACGGTTACACGAAGGGTGTTGCCTACAGTGATTCGTCATCACACCGTTTCAGCCGTGGTAACAGTGATGAATTCACCTTTGGCGCCCAATTCGAAGCTTGGTGGTAATGGATTCAGACAAGGCTAATACAATGAAAATAAAACTGCTTTCAGTTTGTCTCAGTACTCTGCTTTGCTATGCACTTCCCGCAGCGAGCTATGCAGCACCTGATACAGCCATGCCTGACAGTTCTGACAATGTAGTTGTGCCCGATAGCAAACTGCACAATACCACAGCACCTGCGCTGACTATGTCGTCCTTACAGAAATTAAAGTGGCTGCCAGCTAATACTCATGCCACTCAGACTATTATCCTGAATAGTGCATCATCCCAGATTAATGAAGGGGATATTCAAGGAGCGGTAGCTACATTTGCATTGCCAGCCAACCAGGGTGCATTAGAGATCACTCTGAATAGCCTGATAAAGGATAAGCAGGTTTATTCGCCCAATGTGTTAGTGCTTGATGAGCAATTGCGCCCCGCAGCCTTTTACCCAAGTCATTATTTTCAATATCAACGACCGGGCATTATGTCAGTTGACAGGCTTGAAGGGACGTTAAAATTAACACCCGCATTGGGGCAACAGCAAATTTACCTGCTGGTTTATACCACCCGTGCTGATTTGCAGTCATCGACACAAATGGTCAATCCAGCTAAAGCCTATGCTCAGGGAGTAGGTAATGCCGTACCTAATATTCCTGATCCGATGGCTCACCATACGGAAACAGGAACATTAACGCTAAAAGTGAAATCAGAACGCGATGCCGGTAATGTTCTGATTGGTCAGGCCTTCTCAGCACCAGCGCCAAAACCTGTCACGGTCGGCTCCATGCAAACAGCAACGACGGCCGTTACAACACGACAACCTGTTGTGCCAGCTATTGCCCCCAAAAACAAACCAGTTCTGGGTGATACCGAAAAATATTTCAATGACGCCATTAAGAAAGCGATTAATAGTGGTGATATTGATAAAGCACTACATCTGCTGGATGAGGCTGAACGCTTGGGATCATCAACTGCAAGGGATACCTTTATCAAAATGATAAAAAATTCCAAATAAGCTCAATTTATTATTGGGGTTATGGTAAGAAATGAGATATTCATTTAACAATCTATAACCCCTTTATTAACCAGATATTCTTTTAATATCACTCCTAAGAAATAAATATCCAAAATAATAAAAAAATAAATACAAATACAAATACAAATACAAATACAAATACAAATATAAATATAAATATAAATATAAATATAAATATAAATATAAATATAAATATATTGTAATTCCAAAAGGATAACTACACATTATTCAATAATTCATATTCCACATCCGATTATTAATAAGTTATAAAAATATTTCATCCCATTAATTAGCAATCACTTTTTCCATTTTTTCAATAGAATCAGTTCGTAATATATATAAACGCTTCAATGCAAATGGATTATCTCCCAGTTTTACCTTACCCTGTGTGGTTGTGACTGCTAAATGAAATCCTGCCTTTCTGGCTGCGTCCATGGCTTGCTGGTTATATCCACCAAAGGGATAGGAGAGATAGAGAACATGGGGATTAAATTGTGACAGCGCACGACGAGAACGTTCAAAATCATACAGAATGGTGTGATATGAACGGCTGAATAATATTGGTCGTTTATTTTTCCCCAGACGATGCAAAAAATGGGTATGAGACTGAAAATCAAACACATCCTTTGTAGCATATAATGCAGAAAGACTCATAAATTGCAGGCCTTCAGAATCCCATTCCTGCGGATACCGTTTGATTCGGGATGAAATAATAAAAAGAGTCGCTTTCTGTCCATTCTTTTTCAAGATTGGATAGGCGTAACGGTAAATGGATTTCAATCCATCATCAAACGTTAGACCAATCACTTTTGCAGGTAAATTGAGAGTCCCATTCAGATAGCCTTCCAACTCATACAATGAAATCGTGGTGTAACCTGCCTGTTTCAAGTAATCCATTTGCTCGCGAAAAGCCACTAAAGAGGTCGTTGTTGAGGTATGAAGAAAACGCTTATTCTCTTTATCTTCCAAAATATGATGGTAGGTCAGCAAGGGAATGCCATGATCTAGTTCAGCATCCTGACCACTAATATACCCCAAGCGATCACCCAGATTCACTTCATACCACGTCTGGTGTGAGGGATCTTTCAGTTTGTCCAGAATCGGATAACGGAGATTAGCGCTCAGAATCGCAATCGATGAACTATTAACTTCAGGCGTGCTATAAACCCGAACATCCTTAAAAATCATTAAATTTTCGCTGACTTTTTTATCAAGAGTAGCGAGCGGAACATTGAAAGATACAGATTTTTTGACTTCTTTTAGATTTTCTTTCGCAATATAGCCTTGGCCATTACCAAAATGAAATTCGTAATGATCGTTCTCATCGCCTTTCTCCTTAGCTGCCTTGAGAAAATGACCTTTCTTTAATAATCCAACCTGAACAATATGTTCACCTACCCGAGCATATATTTCACTGTCTTTAGTCACCTCCATGTAGCGATAGTTTGATAAATCGTGGCGCTGTGCTAATACAGGATTGGAAAAGAAACTAAAAAACAGTAATAAAGCGACTTCAATAACATAGACGATTCGGCTCATTTTATTTTTCCATCCAATAAAAAATGCCCTCCACCAAGAGAGGGCATTTTATGATTAGCGATGTGTATAGAAGATGATTCTATACACCATAATACTACTCTTTATCGCTGCTGCTACCGAAACCTGCATTCAACAATTCAGCAAGGTTTGCAGTGGCTTCGTCAACGCTGACTTGTGGCGCTTCAACCACTTCGTTTGCGTGACGACGACGGATACGCTCCTGATGGTAAGCATAACCTGTACCCGCAGGGATCAGACGGCCAACAATGACGTTCTCTTTCAGGCCACGCAATTCATCACGTTTACCTGCAACAGCGGCTTCAGTCAGTACGCGCGTTGTTTCCTGGAACGACGCCGCAGAGATGAAGGATTCTGTTGCCAGTGATGCCTTAGTAATACCCAATAGGTCACGATGGAAGGTAGCCGCTAATTTGCCATCAAGCTCCAGCTTACGGTTCGCGACTTTAACACGCGCGTATTCAACCTGCTCGCCTTCGAGGAACTCAGAACTACCCGCATTTGCGATAGTCACTTTACGCAGCATCTGACGAACGATAACTTCGATGTGTTTATCGTTAATCTTAACGCCTTGCAGACGGTAAACTTCCTGTACTTCGTTGGTGATGTAACGGGCAACCGCATGAACGCCACGCAGACGCAGAATGTCATGTGGAGATTCTGGGCCATCGGAGATCACGTCACCACGTTCAGCAACTTCACCTTCGAATACGTTGAGCTGACGCCATTTAGGGATCATCTCTTCGTAAGCATCACTGCCATCCAATGGGCTGATTACCAGACGACGTTTACCTTTGGTTTCTTTACCGAAGGAAACAATACCGCTGATTTCTGCCAGAATAGCTGGCTCTTTCGGACGACGTGCTTCGAACAGATCCGCAACGCGTGGCAGACCACCGGTGATATCTTTAGTACCGCCAGATTCCTGAGGAATACGCGCCAGCGTATCACCCGCAGAAATAGACATGCCATCTTCCAGCTGAACAATCGCTTTACCCGGCAGGAAGTACTGAGCAGGCATATCAGTACCTGAGATCAGAACATCCTTACCCTGAGCGTCAACGATTTTCAGTGCCGGACGCAGGTCTTTACCGCTACCTGTACGTTCTGCACTGTCCAGAACCACCAGTGATGACAGACCGGTCAATTCGTCCGTCTGACGAGTAATGGTCTGGCCATCCACCATGTCATAGAACTGGATGATACCGGATACTTCACTCACGACTGGCATGATGTGTGGATCCCAGTTCGCAACGGTTTCGCCGCCAGTCACTATCTCGCCATCACCTTTCGACAATACCGAGCCGTAAGGGACTTTGTAGCTCTCTTTAGTACGACCGAAATCGTCAATCAGACGCAGTTCTGTATTACGAGAAGTAATAACCAGTTTGCCTGCTGAGTTAGTAACGTATTTCGCGTTGAACAGTTTCAGATGACCTTTGTTACGTACCTGAATGCTGGATTCTGCTGCCGCACGAGATGCCGCACCACCGATGTGGAACGTACGCATCGTCAACTGTGTACCTGGTTCACCGATTGACTGTGCCGCGATAACACCAACTGCTTCACCTTTGTTGATGATATGACCACGGGCAAGGTCACGGCCGTAACAGTTTGCACAGACGCCGAAGTCTGTCTCACAGCTTACTACGGAGCGTACTTTCACGCTGTCAACGGAGCTTTCTTCTAACAGATCACACCATTTTTCATTCAGCAGAGTGTTACGTGAAACCAAAATATCCGCTGTACCTGGTTTCAGGACATCTTCAGCCGTCACACGACCCAGTACACGCTCACGCAATGGCTCTTTAACATCACCACCTTCGATAACCGGAGTCATCAAGATACCGTTGTGAGTACCACAGTCATCTTCAGTCACGACCAAATCTTGGGCAACGTCAACCAGACGACGAGTCAGGTAACCGGAGTTCGCCGTTTTCAATGCGGTATCCGCCAAACCTTTACGAGCACCGTGGGTTGAGATGAAGTACTGGAGTACGTTCAGACCTTCACGGAAGTTCGCGGTGATTGGGGTTTCGATGATGGAACCATCTGGTGTTGCCATCAGGCCACGCATACCCGCCAACTGACGGATCTGAGCGGCAGAACCACGAGCACCGGAGTCAGCCATCATAAAGATGCTATTGAAAGAAACTTGCTGTTCTTCTTCGCCATCACGGTTAATAACAGCTTCAGTAGACAGGTTTTCCATCATCGCCTTGGCAACACGTTCGTTTGCCGCAGCCCAGATATCGATAACTTTGTTATAGCGTTCGCCCGCAGTTACCAGACCTGACTGGAACTGTTCCTGAATTTCGGCCACTTCCGCTTCCGCTTCTGCAATGATGCCTTCTTTCTTCTCAGGAATAACCATGTCATCAATACCTACGGATACCCCTGAACGGGCAGCGTAAGCAAAACCGGTATACATGGTCTGGTCAGCTAAGATAACGGTTGGTTTCAAGCCCAGAATGCGGTAACAGGTGTTCAGCATCTTGGAGATAGCTTTTTTGCCCAACGCCTGGTTAATCAGCGAGTAAGGCAGGCCACGCGGTACAATCATCCACAGGATGGCACGACCGACGGTGGTATCCACCAGCCCCGTATTGGTGGTGACATTGCCTTCGCCATCTCTCACTTCTTCAGTGATACGAACTTTGACACGGGCGTGCAGAGAAGCCAGACCGGCGCGATAAACGCGTTCAGCTTCTTTAGGACCGGTCAAAACCATGCCTTCGCCTTTGGCGTTAACACAGTCACGAGTCATGTAGTACAGACCCAATACAACGTCCTGAGAGGGAACGATGATTGGCTCACCGCTCGCTGGAGACAGGATGTTGTTGGTAGACATCATCAGCGCACGTGCTTCTAACTGGGCTTCCAGTGTCAGCGGTACGTGAACAGCCATCTGGTCACCATCGAAGTCGGCGTTATAGGCCGCACAGACCAATGGGTGCAACTGGATTGCCTTACCTTCGATCAGAACTGGCTCAAATGCCTGGATACCCAAACGGTGAAGGGTCGGTGCACGGTTCAGCAGAACTGGGTGCTCACGGATCACGTCATCAAGGATATCCCATACGACCGCTTCTTCACGCTCAACCATTTTCTTGGCGGCTTTGATAGTCGTCGCCAGACCACGCAGTTCCAGCTTGCCGTAGATGAATGGCTTGAACAGCTCCAATGCCATCTTCTTAGGAAGACCACACTGATGCAGACGCAGGTATGGCCCTACGGTAATTACAGAACGGCCTGAGTAGTCAACACGTTTACCCAGCAGGTTCTGACGGAAACGACCTTGTTTACCCTTGATCATGTCTGCCAAGGATTTCAGAGGACGCTTGTTAGAACCGGTGATCGCACGACCGCGACGGCCGTTATCCAGCAGCGCATCAACCGCTTCCTGCAACATACGTTTTTCGTTACGTACGATGATGTCTGGCGCAGCCAGATCCAGCAGGCGTTTCAGACGGTTGTTACGGTTAATAACGCGACGATACAGATCGTTCAAGTCTGAAGTTGCAAAACGGCCGCCATCCAGAGGAACCAATGGACGCAAATCCGGTGGCAGAACTGGCAGAACGGTCAGAACCATCCATTCTGGCTTGTTGCCAGACTGAATGAATGCTTCCAACAGTTTAATACGCTTGGTCAGCTTCTTGCGCTTAGTTTCAGAGTTAGTTTCGTTCAACTCTTCACGCAAGGTCTCACATTCGTTTTCCAGATCGAGGTTTTTCAGCAAAGCCTGGATCGCTTCTGCGCCCATTTTTGCATCAAATTCATCACCGAACTCTTCCAATGCATCCAGATACTGTTCTTCTGTCAGGATCTGCGCACGCTCAAGGCTGGTCATGCCGCCTTCAACAACCACATAGGATTCGAAGTACAGTACGCGTTCAATGTCGCGCAGTGGCATATCCAGCAGCAAACCGATGCGGGATGGCAGAGATTTCAGGAACCAGATATGAGCGGTTGGAGATGCCAGCTCGATATGACCCATACGGTCACGACGAACTTTAGTCTGGGTCACTTCGACGCCACACTTCTCACAAATCACACCACGGTGTTTCAAACGCTTGTATTTACCACACAAGCATTCGTAATCTTTTACTGGCCCGAAGATACGTGCGCAGAAAAGACCGTCACGTTCAGGCTTGAACGTACGGTAGTTAATGGTTTCCGGCTTTTTTACTTCCCCGAATGACCACGAACGGATCATATCTGGAGAGGCCAGAGCAATTTTGATTGCATCAAACTCTTCGGTCTTAGTTTGCGCTTTCAGAAACTTCAATAAGTCTTTCACGAAATGGCTCCTGTCGGAGTTAGACCTGTTAGGTGAGTGGCCCATGCCACCCCCCCCTATGACCAGTGTAACCACTGGCTGGTAAACTGCCCGGCATATTCATACCGGACAGTACCAGCGGGAAAACGATTTATTCGTCTTCCAGCTCGATGTTGATACCCAACGAACGGATCTCTTTCAGCAATACGTTGAAAGATTCCGGCATGCCTGGTTCCATCTGGTGGTTACCATCCACGATGTTTTTATACATCTTGGTACGACCATTAACATCATCGGACTTGACGGTGAGCATTTCTTGCAGGGTGTACGCAGCACCGTATGCTTCCAATGCCCACACTTCCATCTCACCGAAGCGCTGACCACCGAACTGTGCTTTACCACCCAGCGGCTGCTGAGTAACCAAGCTGTAAGAACCGGTAGAACGGGCATGCATTTTGTCATCAACCAAGTGGTTCAGTTTCAGCATGTACATGTAACCGACAGTAACCTGACGCTCGAACTGCTCACCAGTGCGGCCGTCAAACAGCGTGATCTGACCGGAAGTCGGCAGGCCACCCAGTTTCAACAGCTCTTTGATTTCAGTCTCTTTCGCACCGTCGAAGACAGGTGTTGCGATTGGCATACCTTTTTTCAGGTTTTCAGCCAGACGCAGAACTTCTTCATCAGTGAAAGTATTCAGGTCAACTGTCTGACGGGTATCGTCACCAAGATCATAGGCTTTCTGGATGAATTCACGCAGTTTGGCAACTTCCTGCTGCTGTTTCAGCATTGCATTGATCTTGTCACCAATGCCTTTAGCCGCCATACCCAAGTGAGTTTCCAGAATCTGACCGATGTTCATACGTGATGGTACACCCAGCGGGTTCAATACGATGTCTACAGGTGTTCCGTTTTCATCGTAAGGCATATCTTCGATCGGGTTGATCTTAGAGATAACACCCTTGTTACCATGGCGACCTGCCATCTTGTCACCAGGCTGGATCTGGCGTTTAACAGCCAGATACACTTTAACGATTTTCAGCACACCCGGTGCCAGATCATCGCCCTGAGTGATCTTACGGCGTTTAGCATCCAGTTTTTTCTCGAACTCAGCTTTCAGTTCGTCATACTGTTCTGCCAGCTGTTCCAACTGATTCTGTTTCTCTTCATCAGCCAGACCCAGCTCTAACCAGCGCTCGCGCGGCAGTTTGCTTAATTTTTCCGCTTCAATTCCACCGGCAACCAGTACGGAGTGAATACGGGCAAACAAACCAGCTTCGAAGATACGCAGTTCTTCTGTCAGGTCTTTCTTCGCCTGACGTAACTGCATTTCTTCGATTTCCAGCGCACGCTTGTCTTTTTCTACGCCATCACGGGTAAAGACCTGCACGTCGATAATAGTACCGGCAACACCGTTTGGCACACGCAGTGAAGAGTCTTTAACGTCAGATGCTTTCTCACCGAAGATCGCACGCAACAGTTTTTCTTCTGGTGTTAATTGGGTTTCACCTTTCGGTGTCACTTTACCAACCAGAATATCGCCACCTTTCACTTCCGCACCGATGTAAACGATGCCGGATTCGTCCAGTTTAGACAGCGCAGCTTCGCCCACGTTAGGGATGTCAGCAGTGATCTCTTCAGGCCCCAGTTTGGTGTCACGAGACACACAAGCCAGTTCCTGAATGTGAATGGTAGTGAAACGGTCTTCCTGAACAACACGCTCAGATACGAGAATGGAGTCCTCGAAGTTATAACCATTCCATGGCATGAACGCCACGCGCATGTTCTGACCCAGCGCCAGTTCACCCAGATCAGTGGATGGGCCGTCAGCCAGTACATCACCGCGTTCTACCAATTCACCCAGAGAAACACATGGCATCTGGTTGATACAGGTGTTCTGGTTGGAACGCGTGTATTTGGTCAGGTTATAGATATCGATGCCAGCTTCACCCGCGTACATTTCGTCTTCGTTAACTTTAATAACGATACGGGATGCATCCACGTACTGAATCACACCACCACGCTTGGCGACTGAAGTTACACCGGAGTCAACGGCAACTGCACGCTCCATACCTGTACCAACCAGCGGCTTGTCAGCACGCAGAGTCGGAACTGCCTGACGTTGCATGTTCGCACCCATCAATGCACGGTTGGCGTCATCGTGTTCAAGGAATGGGATCAAGGAAGCACCGACGGACACGATCTGCTGTGTCGAAACGTCCATATACTGAACCTGATCACGGTTGAACAAGCTGGATTCATCATAATGACGGCAAGTCACCAGATCTTCTACGAAGTGGCCTTCTTCATCCAGCACGGTGTTAGCCTGTGCAATGACGTAGTTACCTTCTTCGATAGCAGACAGATAATGAATTTCATCGGTTACTACGCCGTCACGTACCAAACGGTAAGGGGTTTCAAGGAAACCATACTCATTGGTACGAGCATAAACGGACAGTGAGTTAATCAGACCGATGTTTGGACCTTCAGGCGTTTCGATAGGACATACACGACCGTAGTGGGTTGGATGTACGTCACGGACTTCGAAGCCTGCACGCTCACGGGTCAGACCGCCTGGGCCCAATGCAGAGATACGACGTTTGTGAGTAATTTCGGACAGCGGGTTGTTCTGATCCATAAACTGGGACAACTGGCTGGAACCAAAGAACTCTTTCACCGCAGCAGAAATTGGTTTGGCGTTGATCATGTCCTGTGGCATCAGGGTATCCAGATCGCCCAGTGACAGACGCTCTTTCACAGCACGTTCTACACGAACTAAGCCAACGCGGAACTGGTTTTCCGCCATTTCGCCGACAGAACGGATACGACGGTTACCCAAGTGGTCGATATCGTCCACTTCACCTTTACCGTTACGAATATCGATGAGCTTCTTCATCACATCAGTGATGTCTTCTTTGCTCAGGATACCGGAACCTTCAATTTCTGTGCGATCCAGAGAACGGTTGAACTTCATACGGCCAACCGCAGACAGATCATAGCGGTCTTCAGAGAAGAACAGGTTCTCAAACAGATTTTCTGCGGCTTCACGTGTTGGTGGCTCACCCGGACGCATCATGCGGTAAATTTCAACCAGCGCGCTCAGGCGATCGTTGGTTGGGTCAACACGCAGAGTTTCGGAGATGTATGCACCGTGATCCAGATCGTTGGTAAACAGAGTCTCGATGGTTTTGTGACCAGACTGGCTCAGACGCGCCAACAGATCTAGAGAGAGTTCCATGTTAGCAGCGCAGAGGATTTCACCCGTGTTTTGATCGATGTAATCTTTTGCGACGACTTTACCCGCGATATATTCGACAGGAACCTCAATACGGTCTACCTGATCTTTTTCTAACTGGCGGATATGACGTGCGGTGATACGACGGCCTTTTTCAACATAAAGCTTGCCGTTTGCTTCAATATCAAATGAAGCCGTTTCACCACGCAGACGTTCTGGAACCAGAGTCATCTGCAATTTGTTATCGCGAATTTCGAAGATCGTTTTGTTGAAGAACAGGTTCAGAATGTCTTCAGTACTATAATTCATTGCGCGCAGAATAATCGAAGCCGGCAGTTTACGACGGCGGTCGATACGCACAAACAGGTTATCTTTAGGATCGAATTCGAAATCCAGCCATGAACCACGGTAAGGGATGATACGTGCGTTATACAGTACCTTACCGGATGAATGGGTTTTACCCTTATCACTGTCAAAGAAAACGCCTGGGCTACGATGCAACTGAGATACGATAACACGCTCAGTACCGTTGATAACGAAAGTCCCGTTATCAGTCATGAGTGGAATTTCACCCATGTAGACTTCTTGTTCTTTAATGTCTTTGACTGTGCCTTCTGGCGCTTCGCGCTCATAGATCACCAGACGCAGTTTAACGCGCAGCGGTGCGGAATAAGTCACACCACGGATCTGACACTCTTGCACATCAAAAACAGGTTCACCAAGACGGTAGCTTACATATTGCAGCTCGGAATTGCCGCTGTAACTCTGAATTGGGAACACAGAACGGAAGGCCGCTTCCAGTCCATTTTGGCCTTCAGGATCTTGCTCGATAAACTTCTGGAACGAGTCAAGTTGGATAGAAAGGAGATATGGAATATCCAAAACTTGTGGACGTTTACCAAAATCCTTACGAATACGTTTTTTCTCGGTATAGGAGTAAACCATAGGGTTCCTCAGCTCGCTGATCAGTGACCCACTCTGCCCGCCCTTTAGGACAGCACTCTGCAACACTATTTTTTCGAACAGAAAATAGAATATTTTCCGTAATACTCATTGCTATTACTCTTAAATCATTTCATTGCGCTAACTGACTACCGAGCTACCCGAGTGGATCGTAGCTGAGAACGCAGTATATTAAGTCGTCAATAGGAAAGAGTATTTTGGGTTGATTAGCAGCCAAACAGTGTGAAATGCTACTAACTCCCTACAGCGCAAAAAGGCTGGCGATTAAAAATCGCCAGCCATCAGCCTTTAAAGTCAGGCTGCGAACTTAAAACTGATCTTACTTGATCTCAACAGAAGCACCAGCTTCTTCCAGAGATTTTTTCAGAGCTTCAGCGTCGTCTTTGCTGATGCCTTCTTTCAGAGCAGCTGGTGCGCTTTCAACCAGGTCTTTAGCTTCTTTCAGACCCAGGCCAGTTGCGCCACGTACTGCTTTGATTACAGCAACTTTGTTAGCACCAATGCTAGACAGAATTACGTCGAATTCAGTTTTTTCTTCAACGGCTTCAGCAGCACCGCCAACAACAGCTACAGCTGCAGCAGCAGAAACGCCGAATTTTTCTTCCATCATAGTGATCAGTTCAACAACGTCCATTACAGACATTTCTGCAACTGCGTCCAGAATTTGTTCTTTAGTGATAGACATAACAAGTGTTCCTAAAATTCAGAAAAAGTTTATACGTTAAAAAGCAACGAAGGAAATAGGCTATTAAGCAGCTTCTTTCTGATCGCGTAGCGCAGCCAGAGTGCGAACCAGTTTGCCTGCAGAGGCTTCTTTCATGGTTGCCATCAGGCGTGCGATTGCTTCTTCGTAAGTTGGGAGTGTTGCCAGGCGATCGATATTTTCACCTGAAATAAACTCACCTTCAAAGGCTGCTGCTTTAATCTCGAATGCTGGGTTCGCTTTCGCGAATTCTTTGAACAGACGAGCAGCTGCGCCCGGATGTTCGCTAGAGAAAGCAATCAAGGTTGGACCAACAAACGCTTCTTTCAGGCACTCATAATCCGTACCTTCAACAGCACGACGCATCAGGGTGTTACGAACAACACGCATGTAAACGCCAGCTTCGCGACCTGCTTTACGCAGTTCAGTCATTTTACCTACGGTAACGCCGCGAGAATCCGCAACAACCGCAGACAGCGCGCCTTTGGCTACTTCGCTGACTTCAGCAACAATCGCTTGTTTGTCTTGAAGATTTAGTGCCATTAGCTTCTTGCTCCTGGATTAACCGGGAAAACCCGGGACTCACTTCACTCAAAGCACCAAGCGTGCCTGAGCGCTGAAACACGGTGAGCAGAATCCAGAAAATAAATTTCATTTGGCTCTGTCACCGTCTACGCAGGATATTAAGTAATCACTTACGCCTGCGGTCTTGGACGGGGCTTGGATTAGGCCAAGCTCCAACCGAAAACTGTTTTCTACCTGATATAGATTTTATATAACGACTTATATTAGTTGTTATATACAATATAAGGCAAATTTTAAGCGCCAGATTTTAGACAAATCCAACGCTAAGGTAAAGCGTTATTCACTTTCAGCTTAAATTAAGCTGTAGCGTTCAGACCAGACTGGTCGATCGCAACACCTGCACCCATGGTGGTAGACAGGCTAACTTTCTTGATGAAAATACCTTTAGCTGAAGATGGTTTTGCTTTTTTCAGCGCAACTATCAGGGCTTCCAGGTTTTCTTTCAGTTTGTCAGCGTCAAAGTCAACTTTACCGATGGTGGTGTGAATGATGCCGTTTTTGTCGTTACGGTAACGAACCTGACCTGCTTTAGCGTTCTGTACAGCTTCAGCAACGTTAGGAGTTACAGTACCCACTTTCGGGTTTGGCATCAGGCCGCGAGGACCCAGAATTTGACCCAGTTGGCCAACAACGCGCATTGCATCTGGAGATGCGATAACTACGTCGAAATTCATCTCGCCTTTCTTAATCTGATCAGCCAGATCGTCCATACCTACCAGTTCAGCGCCAGCAGCTTTAGCCGCTTCAGCGTTTGCGCCCTGAGCAAATACAGCAACACGTACTGAACGACCAGTACCGTGTGGCAGAACAGTTGCGCCACGAACGTTTTGGTCAGATTTACGAGCATCGATGCCAAGATTAACAGCTACGTCAACGCTTTCTACGAATTTGGCAGTTGCCAATTCTTTCAGCAGAGCAACAGCTTCGTTGATGTCATATTGTTTAGTTGCATCAACTTTACCACGGATAGTGCGCATGCGCTTGGTCAGTTTAGCCATTGATTAACCCTCCACTACCAGGCCCATGGAACGAGCAGTACCTTCGATTGAACGCATCATCGCGTCAACGTCAGCACCAGTCATGTCCGCAGCTTTAGTTTCCGCGATTTCGCGGATCTGTGCGCTGGTTACTTTACCAACTTTTTCTTTGTTTGGTTTACCAGAACCCGATTTAATGCCCGCTGCTTTTTTCAGCAGAACGGCAGCTGGTGGGGTTTTGGTAACGAAAGTGAAAGAACGGTCTGCGTAAACAGTAATAACAACTGGAATTGGCAGGCCTTTTTCAATGCTTTCAGTTTTCGCATTGAACGCTTTACAGAATTCCATGATGTTAACACCCTGCTGACCCAGAGCTGGACCAACTGGTGGGCTTGGGTTAGCCATACCCGCTGCAACTTGCAGCTTAACGTAGGCTTGTACTTTCTTAGCCATCTATATTTCCTCTATATGGGTATTATCGCCTCAGAAAGAGGCTCCCCTAACGATTCAGGCCCCGTCTAAAAGACCAGGCCACTTAAAAAACAATACTTAAAAATAAAAGGCGCGAAATTGTATGATAATTTCACACCCTTTGCAAGCCAGATTGCTCAATTAAGCATCAGATTAGGCTTTCTCTACCTGACTGAAATCCAACTCAACTGGCGTAGCACGGCCAAAGATAGAAACCGAAACTTTCAAGCGGCTCTTCTCGTAATCGACTTCTTCCACTACACCATTGAAATCTGCAAACGGACCATCGCTGACACGAACCATTTCGCCTGGCTCGAACAAGGTTTTTGGCCGTGGTTTATCACCAACCTGCTGAAGACGATCCATAATAGCATCGACTTCTTTGTCACTGATCGGAGCCGGACGGTCAGATGTACCACCGATAAAACCCATTACGCGCGGTACACTGCGAACCAGATGCCAAGTTGCATCGTTCATTACCATTTGTACCAAGACATAACCTGGGAAGAATTTGCGCTCGCTCTTACGGCGTTGGCCACTGCGGATCTCAACAACTTCTTCTGTCGGCACCATGACTTCGCCGAAAGAATCTTCCATACCATCTAATTTGATATGTTCACGCAGAGATTGAGCAACACGACCTTCGAACCCAGAAAATGCCTGTATGACATACCAACGCTTTTTTGGGGATTCAGACATTTTTTAAAACCTCAGGCCTGTAATAAATGAAACTAAACGCACCAGTATACCATCCAACCCCCACAAAATCAGGGACATGACAGCTGTCACCGCTGCAACAATCAATGTTGTGTGCAGAGCTTCTTGGCGAGTTGGCCAAATGACTTTACGCATTTCAACGCGGGCTTCACGGGCAAATGCTAATGTGGCTTTACCTTTTGCAGTCCAGAATGCAACTGCTCCTGCAAGGGCAACAATAGCAACGACGGCTATCGCGCGCAGAGCCAGGTTATACTCCCGGTAATAATAATTACCCACAATAGCAACTACTAGCAGCACTGCCACCAGTAACCATTTTGCTATATCAAGACCACGCCTGCTTTCTTGAGCATTGCTATTCGCACTCATAAACCAACCTGTAACTATGATGTAAATAGATAGCCAGCTTGCCTCGCAAGAGCAAAACAAATCAGACCGAACCCAAAGATAATTGTAATTGTATCTGACTTGGCACCATAATTCAGTAGGACTTTTCGTATCTGCATGATAACAAAGCCCATCCGTTGTATCAGAGCCTATCTCACCAATAATTCGCTACAACCATTGAGTAATGATCCACTCATTATCAGACAACTATTGATGAGATAGGTTCTTCTTAAGACAACGTATAAAAAGGGCATCTGTCGATGCCCTTCCAGAATGAACACATAAAAAAATTATGCAATCACTTTAGCAACAACACCAGCACCTACAGTACGGCCACCTTCACGGATGGCGAAACGCAGACCTTCGTCCATTGCGATTGGAGCAATCAGGGTAACGATCATGTTGATGTTGTCACCTGGCATTACCATCTCAACGCCTTCTGGCAGTTCGATAGTACCGGTTACGTCAGTTGTACGGAAGTAGAACTGAGGACGGTAACCTTTGAAGAATGGAGTATGACGGCCACCTTCATCTTTGCTCAGAATATAAACTTCTGATTCGAATTGAGTGTGCGGCTGGATTGAACCTGGTTTAGCCAGTACCTGACCACGTTGGATTTCGTCACGCTTAGTACCACGCAGCAGAACACCTACGTTCTCACCAGCACGGCCTTCGTCCAGCAGTTTGCGGAACATTTCAACGCCAGTACACGTTGTTTTCACCGTATCTGAGATACCAACGATTGCAACTTCGTCACCCACTTTAACGATACCACGCTCAACACGACCAGTCACTACAGTACCACGGCCAGAGATGGAGAATACGTCTTCGATTGGCAGCAGGAATGGCTTGTCAATGTCACGCTCTGGTTCTGGAATGTAGGAATCCAGTGCTTCTGCCAGTTCGATGATTTTCGCTTCCCACTCTGCTTCGCCTTCCAGCGCTTTCAGCGCAGAACCACGGATGATTGGCGTATCATCGCCTGGGAAATCGTACTGAGACAGCAGCTCACGGACTTCCATTTCAACCAGTTCCAGCAGCTCTTCATCATCAACCATGTCACATTTGTTCAGGAACACGATGATGTATGGAACGCCTACCTGACGACCCAGCAGGATGTGCTCACGAGTCTGTGGCATTGGGCCATCAGTTGCAGCAACAACCAGAACTGCGCCATCCATCTGAGCAGCACCCGTGATCATGTTTTTAACATAGTCGGCGTGGCCTGGGCAGTCAACGTGCGCATAGTGGCGAGTTGGGGTATCGTATTCTACGTGAGAAGTAGAAATGGTGATACCACGCGCTTTTTCTTCTGGTGCGTTATCGATCTGATCGAATGCACGAGCGCTACCGCCGTAAGTTTTCGCCAGAACAGTGGTGATTGCAGCAGTCAGGGTAGTTTTACCGTGGTCAACGTGACCGATAGTACCAACGTTAACGTGCGGTTTTTTACGTTCAAACTTTTCTTTAGACACGACTCTATTCCTTAATATCGCTCCCTCATCACGAAGATAAGGGAGCCAAAAGATAGTAAACCCGAAAACTTATCTAGCTTTACGAGTTTCGATAATAGCCTGAGCGACGTTGCTAGGCGCTTCGTTGTACTTCAAGAACTCCATGGAGTAAGAAGCACGACCTTGGGTCTGAGAACGCAGGTCAGTAGCATAACCAAACATTTCAGATAATGGTACTTGAGCACGAACAATTTTGCCCGTTGCTAGATCATCCATACCTTCGATCATACCACGGCGACGGTTCAAGTCACCGATGACGTCGCCCATGTAGTCTTCTGGTGTTTCCACTTCAACTTTCATGATTGGTTCCAGCAGAACTGGTTTCGCTTTCATGAAGCCTTCTTTAAATGCCATGGATGCAGCAATTTTAAAGGCGATTTCTGAGGAGTCAACGTCATGATAAGAACCATCAAACAGGGTAACTTTAACGTCAACAATTGGATAACCAGCCAGAACACCGCCTTTCAGCTGTTCACGAACGCCTTTATCTACGCCTGGAATATATTCTTTAGGAACAACACCACCGACGATTGCGTTCTCGAACACGTAACCGTCGCCACCTGGTTCCAGAGGCTCAACACGTAGCCAAACGTGACCATACTGACCACGACCACCTGACTGTTTAGCGTGTTTACCTTCCTGCTCAACGGTATTGCGAATAGTTTCACGGTAAGCAACCTGAGGTTTACCTACGTTCGCTTCAACGTTAAATTCGCGACGCATACGGTCAACCAGAACGTCGAGGTGCAATTCACCCATACCCGCGATAATAGTCTGACCAGTTTCTTCGTTACTGGATACGCGGAATGATGGGTCTTCCTGAGCCAGACGTCCTAAAGCGATACCCATTTTTTCTTGGTCAGCTTTAGTTTTTGGTTCGATGGCAACAGAGATAACTGGCTCTGGGAATTCCATACGCTCCAAAATGATTGGCAAGTTCAGATCGCAGAGAGTATCACCTGTAGTGACATCTTTCAGACCGATCGCAGCAGCGATATCGCCTGCGCGGACTTCTTTGATTTCTTCACGTTTGTTAGCGTGCATCTGAACGATACGGCCAAAACGTTCTTTCCGGTCTTTCACTGGGTTAAGTACTGTGTCACCAGAGTTAACAACACCAGAATAAACACGGAAGAAAGTCAGGTTACCCACGAATGGGTCAGTCGCGATTTTGAACGCCAGTGCCGAGAAAGGTTCGTCATCGCTGGAATGACGCTCTGCTGGGGTATCTTTACCGTCTGGCAGCATACCTTTGATAGACTCAACGTCAGTTGGCGCTGGCAAGTAATCGACAACGGCATCCAGCATCGCCTGAACACCTTTGTTCTTAAATGCAGAACCACAGGTAACCAGGATAATTTCGCTAGCCAGAACACGCTTACGCAAAGCTGTCTTGATTTCTTCTTCAGTCAGCTCTTCACCGCTCAGATATTTGTCCATCAGTTCTTCTGATGCTTCTGCAGCGGATTCGATCAAGTTCTGGTGCCATTCCTGAGCCAGCTCAACCATGTCAGCAGGGATCTCTTCGTACTCGAAAGTCACACCCTGATCTGCTTCACTCCAGTTGATCGCTTTCATTTTCAACAGGTCAACAACACCGGTGAAGGTATCTTCAGCGCCGATTGCCAGTTGAAGTGGAACAGGGTTCGCAGCCAAACGGGTTTTGATCTGTTCTACTACGCGCAGGAAGTTTGCCCCCATACGGTCCATTTTGTTAACGAACGCGATACGTGGAACATTGTATTTGTTAGCCTGACGCCATACAGTCTCAGACTGCGGCTGAACACCACCAACTGCACAGTAAACCATTACTGCGCCGTCAAGAACACGCATGGAACGTTCTACTTCGATGGTGAAGTCAACGTGGCCTGGGGTGTCGATGATGTTGACGCGGTGTGGCTCATACTGTTTAGCCATACCAGACCAGAATGCAGTTGTCGCAGCAGATGTGATTGTGATACCACGCTCCTGCTCCTGCTCCATCCAGTCCATTGTCGCTGAACCTTCGTGAGTTTCACCAATTTTATGGTTCACGCCTGTGTAAAACAGGATACGTTCAGTTGTCGTGGTTTTACCGGCGTCGATGTGAGCACTGATACCGATATTACGGTAACGTGCTATAGGTGTTTTACGAGCCATGTTTTCCTCTCTCGTGGGCGTTCAATTTTGAGAACGGGTAGCCCCGAGAAGCTACCCAGAACATAATTCACTACGAAGGAATTACCAACGGTAGTGTGCGAACGCCTTGTTAGCTTCTGCCATACGGTGAACGTCTTCACGTTTCTTAACAGCAGTGCCTTTGTTTTCAGCCGCATCAGATAATTCATTCGCCAGGCGCAGAGCCATCGACTTATCACCGCGTTTACGAGCAGCATCAACGATCCAACGCATTGCCAGAGCATTACGACGAACCGGACGAACTTCAACTGGAACCTGATAGGTAGAACCACCAACACGGCGGGACTTAACTTCGACAGTCGGGCGCACGTTATCCAGCGCCAGCTCGAATGCTTCCAGATGACCTTTACTAGAACGCTGAGCCAGGGTCTCGAGCGCACTGTATACAATTGCTTCTGCGGTAGATTTTTTACCGTCTACCATCAGGATATTCACGAATTTGGCCAGCAATTCAGATCCGAACTTTGGATCTGGCAGAATTTTACGTTGACCAATTACACGACGACGTGGCATGGAAATACTCCGTTTCGAATTTCAGGGTTGTCCAAAACTCTACGAGTTTATTTTGACATTAAAGTGAAAAATGTTTGGCCTTACTTAACGGAGAACCATTAAGCCTTTGGCTTCTTCACACCGTACTTAGAACGACCTTGTTTACGGTCTTTAACACCAGAACAGTCCAGTGCACCGCGAACAGTGTGGTAACGCACACCTGGCAAGTCTTTTACACGACCGCCACGGATCAGGATAACGGAGTGTTCCTGCAAGTTGTGGCCTTCACCACCGATGTAGGAAGAAACTTCGAAACCGTTAGTCAAACGAACACGGCATACTTTACGCAATGCTGAGTTTGGTTTTTTAGGGGTGGTAGTATATACACGAGTACATACGCCACGTTTCTGCGGGCAAGCTTCCAGAGCAGGAACGTTGCTTTTCACAACTTTCGAGCTACGAGATTTGCGAACCAGCTGGTTAATAGTTGCCATTATTAAAAAAACTCCTGGTTTTTTTGCTTCGTAAACACGGATTTTATCCTCTGTCAGCCATAATGACAAAACATGAGGACGCGGAATTTTATTGCTGACTTGACGAGGTGTCAAGAAATATACAGCTTTTCTATGCTGGTAAAATACCTGTAATGACAAGGTATTTACTGACAAAGTTCAGATAATGTCTACCAGCCAAAATTTTGCGGATGTTTCGCTGTTAAGCTAACAAAGCCTTTGTAATCTATCACCTGTACACGGTCTGAAATCTGCTCAACCAACCCCCGTGCGGCCAGATCTTCCTGCAAGGCATAAACACGGGCTCCCGTACGGATCAATTCAGCCAAATAGCGATTGTCATTGATCCCCAGCAGCACGCCATTTTGTATTAACAGAACATCATCTGCATCAGAGACAAGGCCCAGCATTGCATTGAAGTCATCATGGTAAGGTGAGCGACTCACAGTATATAACATGTTACCCCTCCGCAATAGATTAAAATTTCAACACAACATCATATTCTGATAGTACTTCACGTATTGCCGCCGCCGGGAGAAATTCCGCCTCCAGCACAAGGTCGCTTGCTGGGCTGCCTCCCCGAGCGTTCAAATCATCGAGGCAAATGTAGCATTTATCAATGTCATACAGGGGCAGTATCTTAAATGTTGAGATGTAATCACGCGCCAGAATTGTCTCTGGCTGCTGATTGGCCAACAATTGGAATACGCCATCAGAAATAAAGAATACACCGATTTGCTCAGTCAATGCCGATGTTGCAAGCAGCGCATCCAGACCTTCCCTGCCAGCAGAAGATCCGTGGGGAGCTTCAGTAAAAACGAAGGCGATTTTTTTCATCAGAACCCTCAATACCGGGTATGCTCCTAGAATTGTACCACGCGATCACACAGCATCATGGCTTCAGCCAACGAGCCCAACCCACTGAGCTCAAACCCATCCGCCAGATTCACGGCGGACAGATTGAGTTCGTTGGCCTGCTGTTCATCTGTGACACCGCGACGCAGTGCCGCTGCAACACAAATAAACAAGTTGAATTGGTGCTGGGCGGCCATTGCCTGCCACGCCCTGACCAGATCGAACTCATCACTGGCGGGAGCCACCAGCCTATTGCCATTTTGGACACCTTCGCGATAAAAAAACACGCTGTGCAGTTTATGGCCTGAAGCAACCAGCGCCTGAGCAAATTGATAGGCACTGCTGGCTTGCTGAGTGCCATAAGCTGGCCCAGTCACCAGCAGGCAATAAGACAGCGATGACATTATTTCTCCGAACTCGCGTATTCACCATTTTTAAACTGGCGAATATAAAGATATACGGTATGTTTGGAGATATTCAGACGATCAGCAACCTGATTAATCGCATCTTTAATATCAAAAATCCCTTTCTCATAGAGATTCAGGACAACCTGTCTGTTTTTCGCATTATTGGAAACATTGCGATCAGCATTCACTTCTTCGATAGTAAATTCCAGTGTCTGTGCCACAAGATCATCTACTGAAGAGGCAAAATTAACGTTTGAAGACACCTCATGCGTTTTTTCAGGAATAAAGGTTTGAATAATCTCAGAGAAAGGCACATCCAGGTTCATATTAATACACAAAAGCCCAATGACCCGACGAGAGCGATTACGAATGGCAATCGTGACGGATTTCATCAATGCACCGCTTTTTGCCCGCGTGAAATACGCTCTGGAAACACTACAGTCTTCATCTGTAATGTCGTGCAGCATCCGTAATGCCAAATCCGTAATGGGAGAACCAATTTTACGGCCGGTATGCTCACCATTAGCTATTCTGACAGCTGAACATTTAAGGTCCTCCAGTGAATGAAGAACAATTTCACAATGCCCACCAATCAGCATAGCCAAGCCATCAACAGCAGCTTCGTAAGATTTTAAAATTTCATGATCCGTTTCACTGAACGGTTGGTTTTCCAGTAAATCAATATCACTGTTATCACCGGATAATAGTGGGGTAGACATGCAATACACCATCCTTCAAGCTCAGACTTTGCCTCACCGAAAATATCAGGGCGAGATTTATTATAAAATCACATTAATGCAACTTAACAGAAAACATTTCAAATGTTCTGTGTTCTATTCAGAATAATGACGTTAAAACCACATTGAATTGCCGTCAAGCCCTTGCTACACAGACCGCAGGGTTTTATCACAGCTTTTATACTCAATATACCTGAAATATGAAAAAGTTATTTCATTTAATACCGTTAAAAAATAATAAATAGCAAAAATTATTTTTCTGTCGTCATGGTTTATTACTTACCAAGTCGAGGTAAATACC
This sequence comes from Xenorhabdus aichiensis, assembly GCF_028598775.1. Classification (NCBI taxonomy): domain Bacteria; kingdom Pseudomonadati; phylum Pseudomonadota; class Gammaproteobacteria; order Enterobacterales; family Morganellaceae; genus Xenorhabdus; species Xenorhabdus aichiensis. Next base: position 69,814 of record NZ_JAQRFO010000008.1, on the reverse strand, counting down.
GAGATAACAAAACAGGGGCTATCTGATCAGCCCCTGCTATCACATTACGTCTAATTATTGTGGAAATTATTTTGCCTTAGCAGCTGGCTTGATATCCAGCAATTCAATATCAAAGACTAAAGTAGAATTAGCAGGAATACTAGGAAGACTTGCCTTACCATAAGCCAAATCCGGTGGAATGACCAGAGTGATTTTCCCGCCTTTTTTCACATGCTGTAAACCTTCTTTCCAGCCGGGAATAATACGATCCAAACCAATTGTCAGGGGTTCTTTGCGCTCATAGGAGCTGTCGAACACCTTGCCATCGATCAAACTTCCTTTGTAGTTTACAACCACCGTATCTTTTTCTGTTGGTGTTTTACCACTCCCTTCCTTCTCTATTTTGTAGAGAAGCCCGGTTTTAGTTTTTACAACACCCGATTCCTTGGCAAACTGCTCACTGTATTTAGCCCCTTTTTCAGCATTTTCATCAGCTTCTTTCTCTGCCTTAGCTTGTGCTGCATTTTTCACTTTAACTTCAAAAGCGCCAAGGATCTGCTGAATTTCTTGATCATTCAGTTTGCTTTTATCCTTTAATGCATCTTCAACACCAGCCAATAACTGAGATTGGTCTAACTTGATACCGAGCGATTCCTGCTCTTTTAATGAAGCGCCCATGTAGCGACCCAGAGAAGAACCCAATGCATAAGCGTTTTGCTGATTTTCTGTTTTAAACGCACTATTCAGTTTTACTTCGTTTTCTGTATTAGCAGACAATGCCTGCGGTACACTAAATGCCATTGCCAGTGACGCTGCCAATAAAGTCGTTTTTAACAATGATTTCATCCTATTCTCCAATCAGTTTTTTTGGGATTCACCGTCCGCAAAAGCTACGTGAACGAACTCACTATAACTGTCTGCGGAAACCGAACACAATACTCGTCATACATTGGCTTCAGAACCATTAAAACAAAGAGGTTTCATGGTAACCCTCTTTTATAGAATGTTTTGAGTATTATAGTGCCAACTTGATTAAAATAATCATTCCGACACGAAATTAACTAACCAAAGTAAGAGGGAAGATAGTGGAATTATCCGAATTTGAACAAAGATTTGAACAGCTAGAAACCAAACTGGCCTACCAGGAAATCACTATTGAAGAACTGAATAAAGAAGTGAGAAAACAACAGATAGAAACTGAAAAGCTCAAAGAGCAACTACAGTTAATGTCCGAACGCCTGAAAACCCACCAGTCGTCGATCATCGCACCGCTCTCAGAAGAAACACCGCCCCCTCATTACTGATACCATTCCCGCCTTTTCAGGCAGAAAAATACTTGCCAAGGAAGGCGGGAACACAAAAAAAGAGAAGCTCATCTGCGCTTCCCTTTTTTCTGCTTAACAATTAATGGCAGCCGCCGCCACAGCATGCATGCTCTTCATGATCGTGGTCGTGATCGCCACAACCACCCTGACCATGCACATGGCCGTGAGCCAATTCTTCTTCGGTCGCTTCACGGATAGCAACGATTTCAACGTTGAATTTCAGATTCTGGCCAGCCAGCATGTGGTTGCCGTCAACGACAACTTCATCACCTTCCAGAGCGGTAATTTCAACTGGCACAGGCCCCATGTCTGTATCAGCCAGGAAACGCATACCCACCTGCAATTCATCAACGCCAACAAAAACATCTTTTGGTACGCGCTGAACTAAATTTTCATCATACTGACCGTATGCATCATTAGCTTCGACGCTAACATCAAAACGTTCACCCGCCTCACGCCCTTCCACCGCTTTCTCTAAACCGCTGATCAGAGAACCACGGCCATGCAGATAGTCTAACGGTGCGCTCACCGGAGACTCATCAACCAAAACACCTTCTTCTGTTCTTACTTGATAAGCCAGGCTGACCACCAAGTCTTGTGCTACTTTCATGACATCTCCTACATACCCGAGGGGAAAAAACCCCGTGAGGGAAAATTTTTACGGCTAAAAAAATGCTGCTGATTGTAACGGAATTCTACTTCTCTGTACCTAGCGACAGCAAAATTTATCCATTATTTGTTGTTCATACATTGAATTATTGTGGTTTAAAGATACCGATAACCTGTTCCTGCTCTCTAACATGAAGCGCCACGGTTTCATCGGTTTGCCGCTGCACATGCCCACAATGGACACACTCCACGATATCGACTTTATTTTCCTGCCACATCGCCAGCGTATCCTGCGACTGACACTTGGGACAAACCGCTCCTGCAATAAAACGTTTACGACTGACTGACATGATTCACCCCATTGCTATTTATATTCGTCCCAGCCTTCCGGCTGGCGACGCTCATTAAGCATTTCCCGTTCAAACAGTTCTTCCAATTCCCTGCGAGCCTCTTTCACACGGGATATTTGCGCCACGTCACCATGTAACTGAGGCATCAGCTCACGTAACATACGCATATCCAGACGCCGGAAATGCTGCTGGGCGCGATAAGCCTGATGTGGATGCATTCCAGTCTTAATCAATGCTTTACGACCCAGTTCCAGAGCACTGGAAAACGTTTCACGGCTGAAATCTTTGACATCGTTCTGCAACAGCTCATGCGCTTCCAGACGCCCTCTCGCCCGCGCAATAATATGCAGGTGAGGAAAATGCTTCTGGCACAGATGCACTATCGCCATGGTCTCTTCCGGCTCATCACTGGCAACCACAATAGCCTTGGCTTTTGCCGCCCCGGCAGAACGCAACAGTTCCCGCTCTCTCGCATCGCCATAATACACCTTATAGCCATAACGACGCAGCGTGCTGATGGCGCTGGCATCACGTTCCAATACCGTGATACGGATTTTATTCGCCATCAGAAGGCGCCCCACCACTTGCCCAAAACGGCCGAATCCCACCAGAATCACTTGCGGCTCATTATCCTCCACAAATGGCTGTTCACTGTTTTTTTCTTCCTGGGCATTATAATGCCCAGCCAGAATACTTTGGATCAACGGCATCACCAGAGGCGTCGTCATCATCGACAATGTGACGACAACCAACAACAGTGACATTTGATTCTGATCCAGCACTCTCTGCCCCAGCGCCGTTGAGAATAAAACAAATGCAAATTCCCCGCCCTGACTCAGCACGCCGGAAAACTGCAAACACGATGATTTTTTCAGGCCAGCAAACCTGCCGATCACATACAGTATGAAAATTTTTATCAGAACCAGCCCCAAAACACTGAACAATACCCCTGACAAATGAGTCAACAGTACGCCCATGTTCAAGGACATGCCGACGGAAATAAAAAATAGCCCCAACAGCAGCCCTTTAAATGGCTCAATGGAAATTTCCAGTTCATGGCGATATTCACTGTCAGCCAGCAAAACCCCGGCAATAAAAGTCCCGAGCGCCATTGAAAAACCCAGTTCCTCCATGAAAATCGCCGCTCCCAGCACCACCAACAGCGCCGCCGCCGTGAACACCTCCCTGACACCGGATTTCACCACCAACCGGAACAGTGGGCGCAGCAGATAACGCCCTCCCAGCAACATGCCCGCAAAAGCCACAAATTTCAGCCCGACCCGATACCAGTCACTGGATGCCGTACTGCCCGCCAACAGAGGAATCAGAGCCAGAGCGGGGATCAAAGCCATATCCTGAAACAGCAGGATAGAAAAACCGAGTTGCCCGCCTTCACTGCCGGTCATTCCTTTCTCTTTCATCAACTGTAGCGCCATGGCCGTCGATGACATAGCAAGGCCAATTCCGCCGATAACAGCAGCCTGCCATGAAAAATTCGTCAGACACAGGAATAAAATCAGCACCAGCGCAGTCAATACAACCTGAGCAGTACCCGCACCAAAGATAGATCGCCTGAGCTGCCAGAGTTTTGCCGGATTCAGCTCAAGGCCAATGATGAACATCAGGAAAACAACACCCAGTTCAGAGAAATGCAGAATTTCCTCGACATCCTTGATAAACCCCAGCCCCCACGGGCCAAGTACAATCCCGGCAATCAGATAACCTAATACCGCCCCAATCTTGAATTTCTGGGCAAGGGGAACAGCCACAACAGCAGCAAACAAAAACAGTGTTCCGGCGCTTAACAGCGCTGAATTCTCCATAATTACATCCCTCCCAAAGACAAAGGCGATTTCAGCCATTCCCGATAAGCATTCGCGTGGCTGACGAGCACTTCAGGTCGTTGGCGCCTGGCCCAATAAATGATCATGGGTGATAACCAATGCATATGACACATCGATGCCGTTAATTCGAAAGGACGGAGAATTTCTTCCATCGGATAGAGGTTATATCCACCTCTCCGGTAAGCACCTTCGGGTTCTCCTGTGGTGATGACGGAGCGCCAATACTTTCCTCTCAGCGCCAGTTCTGACCCGCCGACAAAGTCACGGCTCAACACGCGATCCATCCACTCTTTCAGTAAAGCAGGGCAACTATAAGTATACAATGGATGCTGAAAAACAATGATTTGATGCTCACGCAGCAATTTCTGCTCTAAAGGCACATCAATAAAAAAATCGGGATAGCAGCCGTATAGATCGTGAAGAGTGACATGCTCCAACGCCTGCACGGGCTGTAGCAAAACATTATTAGCCACAGAGATCTGTGGTTCTGGATGGATATATAACAGCAATATTTTAGGCGGCAATAGCATCATTCCCCCCAGGACGTGTCAGGACACCTATTTTCCGCTACCATGCACGTCAAGCGCTCAAATCGAATACATACAACGTGTAATTATTAACTTAACATATTCTATAACAGACAACCTCTATGATTGTTTTCTCATCTCTGCAAATCCGTCGCGGCATTCGCGTCCTACTGGACAATGCCAGCGCAACCATCAATCCCGGCCAAAAAGTGGGATTGGTGGGTAAAAATGGCTGTGGTAAATCTACCCTGCTTTCATTACTGAAAGGTGAACTCCAGGCTGAAAATGGCTCCGTAACATTTCCCAACAACTGGGCGCTGGCGTGGGTGAATCAAGAAACGCCGGCTTTGGAAATTTCAGCACTGGAATATGTGATAGACGGTGACCGTGAATTCCGGCAACTGGAACAGAAGCTGAAAATCGCCAATGAACAGAATGACGGTCACGCCATTGCCCATCTTCACGGCCAGCTTGATACCATTCAGGCATGGACAATCCGTGCACGAGCATCCAGCCTGCTGCACGGCCTGGGGTTTTCCCAACCCCAGTTGGAACAGTCAGTCAGTTCATTTTCCGGTGGCTGGCGTATGCGGCTCAATCTGGCTCAAGCGCTGATTTGTCGTTCCGACCTGCTGCTGCTCGATGAACCGACCAACCACCTAGATTTAGACGCGGTCATCTGGCTCGAAAAGTGGCTGAAAAACTATACCGGCACCTTGATCCTGATATCTCACGATAGGGACTTTCTTGATCCGATCATTGATAAAGTCCTGCACATTGAACAGCTGATTTTGGCTGAATACACCGGCAACTACTCCTCCTTTGAGCGGCAACGCGCGGCTAAACTTGCCCAGCAACAGGCTCTGTATCAAAGCCAGCAGGAAAAAGTGACTCACCTGCAAAGCTATATTGACCGTTTTCGTGCCAAAGCCTCCAAAGCGAAGCAGGCACAAAGCCGCATTAAGATGCTGGAGCGCATGGAACTCATCGCCCCTGCTCATGTTGATAACCCATTTCGTTTCAGCTTCCGCCAGCCGGACAGCCTGCCAAGCCCGCTTTTAGTGATGGAAAAAGTCAGTGCCGGGTATGGTGAAAAAACCGTGCTGGATTCGATCAAATTAAATCTCGTACCGGGATCACGTATCGGCCTGTTGGGGCGCAACGGGGCGGGTAAATCTACATTGATCAAACTTCTGGCGGGTGGACTTGCACCACAGCGGGGCGAGATCGCCTTAGCCAAAGGCATCAAACTGGGGTATTTTGCCCAGCATCAGCTGGAATACCTGCGAGCAGATGAATCCCCGCTGCAACATTTAGTCAGAATCGCACCACAGGAAACGGAACAGCAACTCCGTGACTATCTGGGTGGCTTTGGTTTCAAAGGTGATCAAGTAACCGATCCGAGTGGGCGTTTTTCCGGTGGAGAAAAAGCCAGACTGGTATTAGCGCTGATTGTCTGGCAACGACCGAACCTTCTGCTGCTTGATGAACCAACCAACCACCTTGATCTGGATATGAGGCAGGCGCTGACTGAAGCGTTAATTGATTTCGACGGTGCACTGGTTGTGGTATCGCACGACAGACATTTATTACGCTCCACAACCGATGAACTTTATCTGGTACATGATGGCGAAGTAGAACCGTTCACCGGCGATTTGGAAGACTATCAGCAATGGCTGACTGAACAGCAACGCCAACAAACGCGTGAAAATCAGGAAAAGGAAAAAGCGGCCTCAAGTCCCGATGCTTCAATGAATGGCACTCAAAATTACAGTGCCCAGGAGCGCAAAGATCAAAAGCGACGTGAGGCCGAATTTCGCAACCAGACGCAGCCATTACGCAAGCAACTGACTGCCCTTGAAAAACAGATGGAAAAACTGGGCACAGCATTGGCCGGATGGGAAGAAAAGCTGTCAGATAACACAATCTACGAAAATGATCGCAAAACTGAATTGACCGAATGCCTGCAACAACAGACTCAAACCAAATCCAAGTTAGAAGATGCGGAAATGGAGTGGCTGGATATTCAGGAACAACTTGAACAGATGAGCGAAGCATTTAACGCGGATCAGTAAATTAATTTATTTTCTTTAACTTTTCGAAATTATTGGGCATTGATATTCAATGCCCAAATCTTGAAAAAAACCGTCCCTTGTTTACAAAATAAAAAAGTAAACACATTCAAACGAACAGCTATTTTATTGACGGTAAAAAATGATAACTCATTTATCTAGAAAGGTTATTTACATTTGAAAAACACCTGAGCGTCTAATTAGCATTTCAGACTCCTTATTGAGAATAATCTTACCACTCAACTCCCAAATATCATTTCCGTAAAAATTTCATAACAACAATTGAGAGTAAAACAATCAATAGTAAAATGATGCCTTGCTAACTGACTTACAAATTAGCAACCAATGCAGAAAAATTTTCAACATCATCAATCAGATGATCATCTATTGATTTACCCCATATTACGCCGAGTTCTATTTTTTTATCCGTTTCAACAATTTCCAGCAAATTCATATAATACTCAGGGATCGAGCTGATAATACGTTGAGGAACACACGTATACGCACTATTTTTTGTAATCATCTCCATGATGAGCATAATGTCATTAGTCTTTAATAACAAATGCTTACTGTCACCCGTATAAATAGGGAATACGTTAAGGCAATCGGTTAACTCAACAATATCTTTGTTTTCTGATGAATGAACCGGAACATTCCCATTTCCAAATCGACTTTTCTCCGCCCTAAATTTAGGTATCAGGTGGCTCCTTCTTTTAAAAAGATAGACCAGTTTTTCAGTAAAAATCTTTTTCGGCTCCAACTGAGTTATCGCAGCCAGAGGCATCACCGCGACATGTAGCATTCCCGCATTCAACAAACTGATCTGCTGCTCAACCGACAGCCCAGTCATCAGCGCCAATACGACATTTCCTTTCTTATCCGCGATCTGCTTTTCTATCTGAGAATAGTTATGGATAGGAAAACAAGATCCAACATATAAATGCCTGATAATGTCTTCCTTTGAATCAAAATGAACCCGACTTTTAAACTGCTCATAGTGAGATAAAAATTTTCGGGCATTTTCCAGCGTCTTATGCCCGAAGTCTGTCAATCTCGTTCCATTTGGCCCCCTTAGGAATAATGAAGCACCAAGAATACCTTCCAACCCGTGTATTTTCTTCGTCAAGGCAGGCTGAGAAAGATAAAGCCTCTCTGAAGCTTTATGATAATTAAGAGTCTCAGCCAAAACGATAAAAGCCTCAAGATTGCGTATATCCATGTTCTCTCGCTCAATGATTGTTTAATAACTACAAAACATTACAGATTCATGGTGATAGCATTTTAACTTAGCGTTTTGCTAAAGGTTTTATTAGGACAACTGGTCAAAATGTTAACTAATAAAATGTTAGTTAACAAGGGTACAATTAGCAAAATATTTATTAATGCAGCGTTTTAATTTACTTCACAAATAATTACAGCAGAAACTAAAAACCAAAATACACAACTGACGGTACAACACGAGGAAAACTTCAATCTATACCTGTCAATACACCATACACATAATCACATTACTGGTTATTTTATATGTCGTACAATTTGGACTATCACCAGGGAAAAATAATGAACTGAAAGTTATCAATTGATAACTTTTATCTATTGGTAACCCACATTAGGGAATACCAAGCCCATGAAAAGTAAAATATCATACTACTAAACTATTGTGTGAGTAATTTAATTAAAAGATATAAAGAAAAGCATATATACCTAGCTTACTCGTATATTAGAACAAACCATAGATAATTCACATTAAATTTATTACATTCTCTATTTTAGATCTTTAATTCCATGACTGTTTTTATATTTACTCTTGTGACGTGTTAATAAACCCCAACTTTAATTAAAAGTATCATATTAAATGCATCTATAAATGGTAAATACCATCATAAAACGAGTCAAAATAATTTCAAAAAATACAGTACCAGTGACAGTCAGTATGCGTAATGATGTTTTTATTGCATATTGCTCTTGGTAAATAGTATCTATTTTTATTTCAAGTTTTGAGGATTTTTGATATCAGAACATTCTGTATTAGTAAGTTATTTTATGGAGGGAAACATAAGTTTTGTATTTTTTAATGGCTAAGATGTTATATCAACAGGAGAAGTTGACACCTCTTTATAGAAGTGTCAAAGGGCACTATCTCACCATCATCTGTTTAACAAAAGTTATTACGTTATAATATCATTAATATTTAATCATAATCACCACAATCAGTAGCACCTGAAGGCTGCGTGCTGATTCCTCCTCTCCAAATCTTTCCGTATGTTTTCACATCTTCATTATCAACTTCGTAATCAAATTCAATATTTCCTAGAACCCCATCAGTAAATTGAGGGCAGTGCGCAAGATAATGGAAAAGAATACCAAATGTTAATGTTGCAGTATTACCACCAGGTTGGTCTGGCTCTGAAGGCATGACTTGTGTAAAAGTATGAAATACGCTTTTACAATCTGCATTGACATGTAAATTCAAATTCACTGTACTGCCAAATGGAGTCATTGTTTGAACATCATAAGGATCACTGGTTCCTTTGATCTCAACAAACAACCCAGCATTATTTTCATTATGCTTATAGTGATGTATAGACACACAGTTAACAAGCCCGCCATCCTCTATAATATTTTGGGGATCATCAGTTCCCTCACTATTATATACTGTACATAAATCATACTTCCTCTCAGTCACTGGCGGTGGTTGATTGTTTGCCCCTCCTTGATAATATACATCCAATACATCTGACATATATGATTTATTATAAGCTGCATTAATAACCCAATAAGAAAATGTCACTCTCTCTTGTATTGGAAATATATCATAAGGAATCTCTATAGAATATTTATCCAAATCATAAGTACTTTCAAGTATAAAATTTTGATTTATATACTTGTTATTAACAAAGAATAAAATAATATCACCCTTTGCTGAATCATTATAAAAAGGCACCTTCACTGAAAATTTAGGGGTAGTCGAGACTAAAGGATTACCATATTCATAATCCTTAATCATGGGTTGCCCTAATCTATCATCCAGCCCTTGATTATGCATATGAATAATATAAATTACATTCTTCGACGGAATAGAATGAGTCACCCCAAATATTCTAGAATTCACTTTAAACAGTAGTGAATAGTTTTGTTTTGGGTAAATATAAAACTCCAACCACCCCTTGTCATTTGTATTTACATAAAACCCTCTATGGGTAGAAGAAATATTCTCAACATTTATTTTTGTTTGATTATCCGCAGCATAAATATCAACTTTATCAAAACTGAGATGATCTTCCTCTAAAATGGCCACAGGAACACCAGATAATACATTACCATTATTATCTTTTAAAACTGTAATTGCTTTAGAATATGTACTTGTTGGAGAATCATCATTTCTATGAGAAAAATTCAAAAAATCATTTTTAAAATAAATAGGCAATGTCTTATCATTCAAAATTCTGGCTTTATATTGAATAGATGATTTATTAAAACCAACTGCATTGGAATCAGGTAAAATATCAAAAGTAACCAGATCACCATCTTGTATAAAACTATCAACTTGTAATACGACCTTGAATGTGCCGGGCTGCCCATTTGGTTTAGAAATATCACCAGACTTAGAAACATTATTTAGTTTTACTAATGAAATACTGGCATTAGGATTTATCTCATAATCTGCATGCAGTGTAATTGTTAAATGCAACTCTTGACCAATAATAACATCAGAACCACTCCGCGTAGACACTATGATATCGTTAGACATATTATTTCCTTATCGCTTTTATTTTAGCTAATAGTTGTAGAAAAATACCAAACAATAACCACCTCCTAAGGAGGTGGTTTAAGAATAATAATCAATTATCACCACCACCCGGACTAACAGTGCTGATTTGGGATTGCCAATCTTTACTATATGTTCTTATTCCTTCAGAATCTATATAGTATTCAAAATAGATCACTCCCGGATACCCAGTGTCAGAATAAGATGCGATATCAACAAGCATCTCATGGGGTATTGGAATAATATTTGTAGATGTATTTTCTCCGACAACAGTTTTAATCGTTACAGGCATAGATTTATTTATTATTTTACTACTTGAATTTACATACATAACAAGAAAAACCTTATCTCCAAATTTAGGTTTAGTCTCGCTATTCAAATCACTAGTACCTACTATTTTTATAAATAGATCGATTCCGCCATTATTTCTATAATCATCAATAGTGTCTAAATTAACTATATCATATTCTTGAATTATATATTCATCGTCAGAAGCATCCAATGGTGGCCTCGCAAGACTAGAATATATTACCGGTGGGTCGAGTGGACGAGAAAATTCATCTGATGGTTGATTATCTCCACCTCCAGTGTATGTTAAACCTAATATAGGAGAATACTTATTATTCCCAGATTCTGGTATTATTGTATAATATAGCTCTGATGCCTCATTTAATGGGAAACTATCAAAATAGAGCTTAAAAGTATAATCAGGTTCTGCTGCATTACTTATTTTGATAGCAGGCGAAATAAGATCATTTTTATGAGTAAAAAAGATAACCGTATTTGTATTGGAGATAGTATCGTAAGGAGGGATATTCACATAAAACATTTTAGAAGAACCATGCGCTCTTAATTCATCTCCATTAAGCCCAGAGATTACTGGAGGACTAAGAGAGTCATCCGTTGCTTCATATTTTGGATTAATAATATATACAGTAGGAGCTGGGTAATACCTCTCCGAATCTGGTAATTTACTGCCTAATTGAAAAACAACAGTAATACCTTTTATAGGATAAACACGAAAACTTAACCTACCATTAGGATCACTTGTAACATTAACAAATTTATCAACTGGCTTTATAATTTCAGGATTCTGTGCTTCATTATCAGGATCGGTAGTTATTACTATTTTTTCCTCTATATCATTTCTAATAGATGAGTAAATCTGCACAGGTGTATTTCTCATTAGCTGGCCATTATTAGTCAACACTGTGAAATAACGTATAAAATAATTCCCACCCGTTTCAGGATTATTATCACCCTCTGGAGTTTCACAGACCCATTTGTCCGTTTTTAATATAATTGATTTTGATTCAATCAAATTATCATCAAATAAATTTTCTTTATGCATATAACCCTCCAATATATAATTAAATATATTTATATTCTATTATGTAATTAATTTCATATCTAATATTAAATTCTAAAGAATTGTAACCACACAGATATATTTAATAGAGTACTTAATTATTTTAACTATAAAAATAGTTATCACACACTGATAATTTCTTAATGAAATATAAAAGATATTGATAACAATTAATTATTCATCATCCTTATCACCTGGAAGGGTTGTATCAATCATACTCTTCCAGTAATGATTATAGGTTTTCTCATTCGTCCCTTTATCAATCGTGTAATACTCAAAATAGATCCATGGCCGCTTTCCATCTGTGTAAGGGCAGTTCGGGGTGACATATTTTTATCACTGTGGTACATAAAGCAGTCCCTTGTTCATCAGGAGTATCTGATAATTTATGCCGATACGAGTGCATGAAATTTTTACTTTTTGAATTAACATAAATATTTAGATAAATATCGTTACCCACATAAGGATATTTTTTAGTTTCATCATTTGGATCATTTGTTCCAATCACCTTTAAATATAGATCGACTTTATTATTATGCGCATAATTAGCAATAGTCCCTAAATTAATATAAACATTTTCCCAGAGTAAATTCTTTTCAGAATTTTTTAGTAAAGGATCATGTTCATAATCAGCGAAGCTAGAATAAGCTATTATTTTATTATAAGTCCGTGTAACATTATCCGATGGAGTATTAGATGAACCACCGATATACTCAATCATCATCGTGCCAGAATATTTACTAACGCCAAAATCTGAAGCTATTATATAATAAAGCTCTGATCTCTCATTTTCAGAAAAAATATCATATGGAAAATTAAATATATTATTATTGGCATCTTCACTACTAATTGATTTAACAGGTAAAACTAATCCTTCAGGCTCAGGAAGCCCATTGTTATCTTTGGTAAAAAATAGAATACTATCCGTACTTGATAATTCAATATTAGTATCTATTTGCACATCAATAAGATGTTTACCCTTCCCCCCTCGTAAAATCCCACCATTAGCTTGGATTATATTTGGTGGTTCCAAAAATAATGCATCCTCATCGGGTGGTGGAGTAAGAATATATACATTATCTGCTTCATAGTAACCTTTTACACCAAAAATATTACTTAACAATCGAAGCGTTACATAATTATTAGCCATAGGATAAACACGGAAACTTACCTTTCCTTTTTTATCAGAATAAACAGTAAAAAATGCCTGAGAGTCTATAGTCGGTTTAATTACTTCTGGAGAATCATTACCATTCTGAGGATCTGTAGTCACCATGACTCTCTTAACCAGGTCATTCTGTACCATAGAATAAACTTGAATAGGCGTATTTTTCATCACTTGACCATAATGGTCAAATAATTTAGCATTATAACGAACATAATTATTACTATTATTGTCCGGTTGTTTACTCACTTTCGGCGCAACACATACTTGTTTATTTGGCTCCAATTGTATTGTATATGGCTCTATAGTTTTAGCATTATAACTAATAGTCTTTAAATTATGACCTGGCACTTGAATATCGTAAGATACATTTTTAACTCCATGTTTTATAACTTTATCATCTTCAACTGTTAAATAAATTTTTATATGAGCCGACTTATAATCTTCAGATAGATATGTAGGGGTAATAATATCTATTTTTTTTTAATCCTACTGGATTTACTATCGTTATATCAGGAAAATTGCTTAATGAAAAATCCGATAATAATGTAATATCAACATAAAATTCTTGTGAAATAGCCACATCTGCACCATCAGGTACAGACAAATGAAATTCAATTCCAGAATTAAGATTATTATTTTTACTTAAAATCATATCATCAACTCATTTATTAATCATTGAAAATAAAAACTTTTACTATTATAAAAATTAAAAAACCATATGGAATTATAAATATTTATATATAAAGATGAAGTTAATTAATAGACTAATCTATAATACATAATTCACATTAAAATCCTGCACCTTTAATTCTGGTAAATATATCGTAAAAACATTTATTAATAATTAAATTCCATCTATAAGTTAATCTAAAAAGTCATAAATAATATAATTTAAAAAACATTAAATCTTTTAATTAGTTATCATCTGAATTAAAACCAAGTGACGTTTCAATCATATTTCGCTATATCTTACTGTACTTTTTAGCACCTGACTCTTTATTAATTGTATAATACTCCAAATAAATCCATCCAGATATTCCGTTGTGATAGGAAACTATTCCGGCCAAATCTGGGTGTTTAATAGGTATTATCGTAGTACAATACGGTTGTCCCACTATATCCGCCGTTATTGATAACGTCTTCTTATAAGTCTTATGGAGTATCTTTGTTTTTGAATTAACATACACAGATAAATGCACCTCTTCACCAGCAAGTGGGTAAACAGATTTTGGCTCATCATTAAGGCTTCCAATTATTTTTACGTATATATCAAAACCATTGTTTTTTATATAGTTAGAAATATCTCCCTGATTGATATAGTCATGCTCAAAAATCTTAGCTTCATCAGCATCGTTGCTATTAAGCAGGGGATCTGTTTGATAATCAGCAAAACTTGAATAAACTACAGGTTTATTATATATACGATTAACATTATCCGACGGAAGATTACTAGAACCACCTGAATATTTTATTTTTAAGTATCTAAATATTTACTAGACCCAAAATCTGAAGCAACAATATAATAAAAATCTGTCCATTGATTCACAGGGAGAATATCATAGGGTACAGTAAAAGTATAAGTAGGATTACTCGCCTCTTGGATTGTCTGAACCGGTAAAACTAATGCATCAGGATCAAGCATTCCATTCTTACTTTTAGTAAAAAACAAAATGCTATCTGCCTCTGATATATTATCATAACTCCCAATCTGTACATTAAATGTTTTTTGGTCTTCTTTCCCCGCTAAAACACCACCATTCGCTGCAGGCACGTATGGTATCCATAAAAGAAAACGACTCTCTTCGGGTGCAGGTGTAATAATAAATACCATCTCTGTTGTATAATTATAATTCGAACCAAATATATAACTAGATAATGAAAGTGAGGCCTGTTTATTTTTCATCGGATAAACACGAAAACTTGCCACTCCTTTATCAGATGTACAAACGGTAAAAAAAGGCTGACCATTGTCTGTAATCGGTAAAATTTTATTAGGATCCTTGTTATTATCTGATGGATCAGAAGCAATCGTTACTCGTTCTAATTTATTATCTAACATGGAAGAAGAGACCTGAATTGGCATATTCTTCATAATTTTATGATTACTATCAAATACAGTAGCATAAAAACGAATGTAGTTATCATTATTATAATCAAGTGGCTGATCTACTGTAGGCGTTACACATACTTTCCTTTCTGAATCCAATTGGATTGTATATGGTAATAGCTTTTTGGCATTATAGGTAATAGTGTTTACTTTTTTACCTGATGCCTTAATGTCATAAGATACATTTTTTTCTCCCGCCGTTATTTGATCTTCTCCTAAAACAGCGCAATAAATTGTCATATAACCATGTAATCTATCAGGTGATAATACAAATGATATAGAAGTATCCAGGTGCTTTAGTCCAACTGGATTATCTGTAGTTATATTTAAATTATTTGCTAAAGGCGTTTTTGATTTTAGCTGTGACTGTCTGCTGTTCATGGCTATAACCCACAATCTCTCCCGGCAGGGACAATTGCAGGTTTTGTTTTTTCTGATGATCCAGAACAATATTGTAATTTCTCTCAACCAGATCATAACGGCTGCCCGCCAACGTGCGCATAGATGCCACATTATCCGGGGATAACTGCACACTGAGCGGGACGCCCAGTCTGTAATTTAAATTCGCTAAAAACTGGGTTTCGGTATGCCCGCTTCCCCCCTGTTTATAATCCACACCCATCGTCACCAGCGGAATGGGGGTATACGTCAGCCCCAGTTTCGCCAGACTGGGGTTTTTCTGTTTGGTATCCCGGTTGAACAGGGTCACGTTATCACCGAAATATTGTTCATAAGTCAGCTTGGCGCCCAGATTGGGATAAACCGGCAGGAAGAATTCCCCGTTAATGTCATAACCATTGGCGGGACGTTCGTAATAGTCTTTGTGATCCCGTGAGTGTTGCCAGTCACTTAAACGGTAATAGGTATTGGCAGAGAGTTTCAGGTAATCCCCCCAGATTTCCCCGCCCAATCCCAATCGTCTGTTTTTTCCGGTGAAATCATGGTCAAAGAAGGTATTCAGGCCATACATCCAGTTATTCTGAAAATAACGCCCTCCCAAACCGAAGTTCAGTGTATTCCGGCTGTCTTTATTCCGATAACCGACTTGAGAAAATAATAGCCAGTCCGCTTTATTGTCATAAAGGGGGAATAATATATCAAACGCACTGTTCTCTAGCTTTCCCTTTTTATCCAGCGCAAAATTAATTCTGGCCGTACCGAACTGAGATAACCATTTTTGCGCCTCATTGTTGACGGTACTATTTAATTTTCCCAAGGCATAAGATTTGGCTTGTTCGGCTAATTCCGAAGGAGAAGAAGACAGCACATCGGCTGCTGTCTGAATATGTTCGGCAAACATACCGATTTTATCGTTTTCTATATTATCAGCATTATTTTCCGGCTCTTTGTGCTGTAAAAATTTTTTCGGCGCGGCATGTTCAGGAGTTTGTTTCTCCGCTGCGAGTGCACTCGTAGATGTCAATAACAACAGTAAGGAAGATATAAAAGCAAAGGTTCGGACAGATTTATAACTAATATATGAGTCCATATATATGCACCCCAGAAAATATAGCATTTCGCCAGCGATTAAACATTGGATGCTTAATTGATATAACATCCTAATATTTCTTGATATTAAAATACATTAGGAAAGCTTTTATCGTTATGCCCAATGAAAAATTGTTATCAGGTGATAAAAAAAAGTAATCTTATTGTTTTAATAGCGGAAATAATGCGGGTGATACCCAATGGATTTTATATCAAGTCATCAGTACGATAATCTGCTCTCCATGAATGGCATATTCACTTTCCCATCACATACAACAGGAACAAATAATGAAAATCGATCTGAGCAATATGGTGACAGAAAGCCGTAACCCTGCCAGTACCCATATTGATGAGCTATCCACACTCGATATGCTGCGCGTTATCAATGATGAAGATAAAAAAGTGGCTCTGGCCGTTGAAAAAACGCTGCCCCAAATTACCCGGGTGGTCGATAAAGTGGCCGAGGCATTCCGTCACGGCGGACGATTGATATATAGCGGAGCCGGAACCTCCGGGCGTCTGGGCATTCTGGATGCGAGTGAGTGCCCCCCGACTTATGGTACAAAGCCGGAATGGGTTGTCGGTTTAATCGCCGGCGGGCATCAGGCAATTTTGAAGGCGGTCGAAAATGCGGAAGATAATCAGCAATCAGGCGCAGAGGATCTTAAGGGACTACACTTCAATGAAAGGGATGTGCTGGTCGGGATCGCCGCCAGTGGCCGGACGCCTTATGTGTTGGGCGCGATGGAATATGCCCGATCGGTCGGGGCAACTATAGCCTGCATCAGTTGCAATCCGGACAGCCCGATGACGCAGTTGGCTGATATCGCCATTACGCCCGTGGTGGGGCCTGAAATCGTGACGGGTTCTTCCCGCATGAAGGCAGGAACGGCTCAAAAGCTGGTGCTGAATATGATCACAACCGGAGCCATGATCCGCACGGGTAAGGTGTATGGCAATTTAATGGTGGATATAGAAGCCACCAATGCTAAATTGATCGAACGTCAGAAGAATATTGTCATGTCCGCCACTGAATGCAGCAGGGAAACGGCAGAACAGGCCCTGAGTGCCTGTGGCGGTCACTGCAAAACCGCAATCGTGATGATTTTATCGGGAACCTGTGCCGAAGACGCTAAAAGGTTACTGGCAGAACACCAAGGGTTTATCCGGCCTGCTATCTCAAAATCCTGATGATCATGGTTTCTTTGGAGGGGTCATAAATGGCTAAAATCAGTCAGGAAATGCTGGTTGAAATACTCAGGGCAATGGGTGGCGTGAATAATGTTGTGCATTGTGGCAATTGCATGACTCGCCTGCGATTAACACTGCGTGATGATTCACTGGTCGATAAAACTGCCTTAAAGAAAATTCCCGGGGTTTTAGGTGTCATTGAAAATGACGAACAGCTCCAGATTGTCCTTGGCCCCGGCAAAGCACAAACCGCCGCGGATATGATGAACGCGCTATTGAGTACTGCCGATCATTCCACCGCTGAACCTCAGCCCGCCGGTTTGAAAGAGATTGCTTCTTCCAATAAAAAGCAGCTCAAAGAAAAACAAACCCGTTCAGTTCATAAGTTTCTGGCTAAATTCACCACCATTTTTACCCCGCTGATCCCCGGTTTTATCGCCGTTGGCCTGTTATTGGGGTTCGCTACCCTGCTGGAACAGATTTTCATTCAGGGAGCCGGACATCCCAATGCCGTATTGGTGGAGATGGTCGGCTATATGAAAGTTTTCAGCAAAGGGATGTTCAGTTTCCTGAGTATTCTGATTGGTTATAATGCGCAGAAAGCCTTTGGCGGCTCCGGCGTCAATGGCGCCGTTATCGCTTCCCTGTTCGTGCTGGGTTATAACGCCAGCGCCACCAGCGGCTTCTATTCCGGTATCAGTGATTTCTTTGGCTTCGCCATTGACCCGCGCGGGAATATCATCGGCGTGCTGATTGCCTGTATTCTCGGCGCCTGGGTGGAAAAACAGATCCGCAAAATTATGCCCTCTGATCTGGATATGATCCTCACTTCCACCCTCACCCTGCTCATCATGGGTGCCGTCACGTTTATTGTCATCATGCCTGTGGGAAGCTACCTGTTTACGGCGATGTCATGGCTGTTCATGCATCTGAACGGTAATCCATTCGGTGCGGCAATTCTGGCAGGGTTATTCTTAATTGCGGTGATGTTTGGTGTACATCAGGGTTTTGTTCCCGTCTATTTTACGCTGATGGATGTGCAAAACTTTAACTCGCTGTTCCCGATTCTGGCAATGGCGGGTGCAGGGCAGGTCGGCTCTGCGCTGGCGTTATATATGAAAGCCCAAAAAGGTTCGCTGCTACGCACTCAAATCAAAGGTGCTATCATTCCGGGTTTTCTGGGGATCGGAGAACCTCTGATTTACGGTGTGACACTACCTCGCGTCAAACCCTTTATCACAGCTTGTCTCGGGGGCGCAATCGGCGGGTTTTTTATCGGTCTGGTTGCCTGGCTGGGAGTCCCTGTCGGGCTGAATTCTGTTTTCGGCCCATCGGGTCTGGTCGCCCTGCCCCTGATGACGTCCGATAGTGGCATCTTCACGGGCATGGCAGTGTATGGCGCAGGTTTAATCATTGCTTATATCAGTGGTTTTATACTGACATTTTTCTTTGGCAGTAAAAATATTGATTTAAGCTGATTCAGCCAATCCAAAGCAAAGGGACACAGACGGCAGTGAGAATACCCATGGTGATATTGAAAATAAACCAGGCATTGCGGCTTTTCAGCAGGAAGCCAATCAGTGAACCCAGAACAATCCACACTGTACCGGCGATCATGTTGGAGACCAGCATCACCACACTTATTACTACCACTGAGTGGTTATATAAGTCTCCCTGTAGGCTGTAACTGCCGACGGCGCCCAATCCCATCATCCACGCCTTAGGGTTCAGGAACTGTAATAACCAGCCTTGGTAGCCTTTGATGGGAACGGCCGCCAAATTTGCCGTTTCCAACCGTTTATAATGTGCCGTCGACGTTTTCCACGCCAGCCTTAATAAATACAGACTACCGAGCACTTTCAACACGGTGTGCATCGCCGGATACAGCAGCAGCACTGCTCCCACACCAAAGGCAGACAGCAGCAGGATTGTCTGTATGCCAAGAAGGATACCCAGCCAAAGCGGTAACGAGCGACGGAAACCAAAATTGGCACCCGATGAAGTCAACAGCATATTATTCGGGCCAGGTGTAATCGCAGAGATCAATAAGAAGGCGCTTAGTGAGAATATCAGGCTTGCGGTCATGGGGGGTTGTTCCTCTTACCCAAATTGTTAACATTTCCTTTCGACGAAAATAGCAGTATGTTATTCACTACACAAGATGACTAATCATGAAAATTAATCCCTTATGAGTGAGAATGTTTCCCCCCTGAGCGAGGCCGGTAATCCCCATTTACACACTCAGGAGCAACCACAATGATGATCCCGTGGCAACAACTGGCACCCGAAACCCTACTCGACCTGATCGAAAGTTTTGTCTTGCGGGAAGGCACCGATTACGGTGAAGATGAGAAAACGCTGGAGCAAAAAGTACAGGATGTAAAACGTCAGCTTGAACGGGGAGAAGTCCTGCTGGTTTGGTCTGAACTGCATGAGACCGTCAATATCATGCCCAAAGAGATGTTTCGCCCTTAGCGCCTTCTTCTTATCAGGCTGTTCCGTTTGCCTTATTTTGCTCTGTATTGCTGATTACGAGAAAGATAGTCCCAACTTTTATTGATAAGGAGTCTGTTCTTATGTCTGCCAAACACCCTGTCATTGCCATAACGGGTTCTAGCGGAGCCGGAACAACAACGACCAGTGTGGCGTTCCGCAAGATTTTCCAACAACTTGAAGTTACTGCCGCACTCATCGAAGGGGATAGTTTCCACCGTTACACCCGTCCTGAAATGGATGCCGAGATCCGTAAGGCGAAAGAGCAAGGCAGGCATGTCAGCTATTTTGGGCCAGAAGCCAATGATTTCAGCATGTTGGAAAAGACATTTTGTAACTATGGTGAAACAGGCACTGGCCGCTGCCGGAGATATCTCCACACCTATGATGAAGCGGTGCCTTACAATCAAGTACCGGGTACATTCACTCCGTGGGAATCACTGCCATCAAACACCGATATTCTGTTTTATGAAGGGTTGCATGGCGGCGTTGTTACTCCACAGTATAATGTCGCCAGCTATGTTGATTTGCTGATTGGTGTCGTCCCCATCGTCAACCTTGAGTGGATACAGAAACTTATCCGTGATACCAGCGAACGTGGCCATTCAAGAGAGGCGGTCATGGATTCCGTGGTGCGTTCGATGGATGATTATATCCGCTATATTACGCCACAGTTTTCCCGTACTCATATCAATTTCCAGCGCGTTCCCACAGTTGATACCTCTAACCCCTTCTCCGCCAAGGCTATTCCATCTCTGGATGAAAGTTTTATCGTGATTCGTTTCCGTGGCCTGAAACAAATTGATTTCCCTTATTTATTGTCAATGCTTCAGGGGTCATTTATTTCCAGTATAAATACCATTGTCGTTCCCGGCGGAAAAGTGGGGCTGGCCATGGAGTTAATTATGGCTCCGTGGGTTCAGCAATTACTGGAAGGCAAAAAAATTTCTTGATTTAAACGCAATTTATTTTTTAATTAAACAGGTAACAAAAAATAACGTTGCCTGTTTTACGCAAATAAGCATTTCAGTAACAATAAAAACAGATTATAAAGAGAAAATTCAGTAAGGTAAAACGCGTAAAAGCAGTACAATATTTACCAAAGTACCCGCAGCCTCTTACACGATAAAAAAGTCATTCAGCCGTTCCCGTCTTTATGTTTTTTCTCCTTTTCCCTTTGGAAATATTGGCATTACTCGATTTCCTATAAGTCGTAGAGCAATAAAGACGACGCTCCAAATAGATTTCTGTTAATCTGGCGGGCTGAAGCGATACAGGGGGAGACAGAAACGTTTTCCTGTGTTACAAACGAAGTTACAAGCGAAGTTACAAGCGAAGCTGGCAAGATATATAGGTTAAGATTAAGACACCCGTATTTTGGTATGATTATAATCTATATAAAATTCCCGCTTGTCAGTTTTTCAGCAAGTTAATATGTTAAGCTATTGACTTTATAAAGCCAGCCGGGTGAGGAAAAACTGTTCCTCACGTCATCAAGGCGGAAATAACAACAGAGGATAAAGCGAATGGTTCTCGGCAAGCCACAAACAGACCCTACTCTTGAATGGTTTTTGTCACACTGCCATATTCACAAATATCCATCCAAGAGCACGCTTATTCATCAAGGCGAGAAAGCAGAAACGCTTTACTATATTGTTAAAGGTTCAGTTGCTGTTCTAATAAAAGATGAAGAAGGCAAAGAAATGATTCTCTCTTATTTAAATCAGGGAGATTTCATTGGTGAGCTTGGATTGTTTGAAGAAGGAAAGCTGCGTACTGCATGGGTACGAGCTAAAAGTGCCTGTGAAGTCGCTGAAATTTCCTACAAGAAATTTCGCCAACTCATTCAGGTCAACCCTGATATTCTGATGCGTCTATCCTCTCAGATGGCAAAACGCTTACAAACAACTTCAGAAAAAGTCGGTAACCTAGCATTTCTGGATGTCACAGGCCGTATTGCCAAGACGTTAATGAATCTGGCCAAACAGCCTGATGCAATGACCCATCCTGATGGTATGCAAATAAAAATTACACGTCAGGAAATTGGCCAGATTGTCGGGTGTTCCCGCGAAACAGTTGGCCGCATTCTGAAGATGTTAGAAGATCAAAACCTGATCTCTGCTCATGGCAAAACCATTGTAGTATATGGAACCCGCTAGTTCCTGAAATTGCTCTTGAAACTGAGCCAGCGCAACCCTTATCCTGCACTGGCTTTTTTGTTGCTTCCTTTGTCTTATCTGTGCAATGGCAGCATCAAGCCCCGTTCCGCCGCTTTCTGTAACACTTCACTGGCCTTGCCCTGATATTCCGCTGGCGCAGACGTGATTTCCCTCACCTTATTTTTATATTTGCCATATCACAGTGAAATAATAGTCACCAAATATGAATAAAAAATCACATAAGGGCAAATAAAAAAACAGCCGGTGAGGAAAATGCGATAGTATCTGGTTAATATCTGAGAAAATTATTCAACAAATCATGTCCCTGTTCACTGAGAATGCTTTCAGGGTGAAATTGCACACCTTCCAATGGCAAAGTACGGTGACGTATTCCCATAATTTCATCTACATTACCGTTATGCTGACTCCATGCGGTCACTTCAAACGACGCTGGCAGGGTTTCAGCAGCAATCACCAGAGAATGATAACGGGTAACAGTCAGTGGACGGTTCAATCCTTTGAATACTCCTTGTTGATTATGGTGGATCAAGCTGTTTTTTCCGTGCATCACCTCGCGGGCTTTGACCACACTCGCACCAAAAGCCTGCCCAATAGCCTGATGCCCGAGGCACACACCGAGGATTGGCAACTTGCCGGCAAAATGCGAAATGGCCTCTAGTGAAATCCCTGCTTCATTTGGCGTACAAGGCCCCGGCGAAATCACTAAATGTGTGGGCGCCAACTTCTCGATATCTTCAAGCTGTAATTCATCATTACGCTTAACTAAAACATTTGTCCCTAACTCGCAAAAATATTGATATAAATTGAATGTAAAAGAATCGTAGTTATCTATTATTAATAGCATAGGAGTATATCCTACTGATTTTTATAGTTTTATATATTGCCCTACCCTAGCGGGCATTGTGCATTCTGTATTTCGATAAAATCAGGTAAAGCAGCATCAACAGCAGCGGGACGCTCATCATACCACAGACGTATTTTTAAAATAGTAGGATAGCTTACCAGCAAACAGCAGCATTCACCCATGATGAGAGCTTGACGTGAAAAGATAACGCAGGTGAAAGGGGAAGACGGCACTCAAAAAGCGAATGGCACAATACAAATACCGTCTTACTTCCTAGGTTTCAGGCAGGAAAACCCGTTTTCCTATTGAATTAAGGTGCAACTTTGGCAGAAAGGATCACAATCGGTTTCACGGGGACATTTTGATAAGGGCCAACATTTTCTGTTTTGACCTGAGACATTTTATCAACCACATCCATACCTTTTACGACTTTACCAAAGACAGCATAACCAAAATCACGCTGACCGTGGTCAAGGAAGGCGTTATCGGTGACATTAATGAAGAACTGGCTGGTGGCACTGTCTTTATCTGCGGTACGTGCCATCGCTATTGTGCCACGCAGATTACGCAAACCATTATCTGCTTCATTTTTGATTGGCGCTTTGGTCACCTTCTGCTTCATGTCTTTTGTGAAGCCACCCCCCTGAACCATAAACCCGGGAATGATGCGGTGAAAAATGGTGTTGTTATAAAACCCTTCATTGACATACTCAATGAAATTTTTTGTGGTGATTGGCGCCTTGTTACTATCCAGCGCAAGCTCTATTTCCCCTGCTGATGTTACCAGCTTCACATGAGTTTCGGCAGCCAATGCCGGAGCTGCCATCACACTGATAGCACATGCAGCCATAAGCGACACAAAAATACGTTTAAACATTAATGGTTCCTTTATTTTTGAGGTCAATTACAAAACTCATAACAACAAAACTTATTAAGTGTAATTCCCTATAGAACTAAGTTCCAAAGATTTACCTACATTTACGAGTAAGCAGCTATTTGTTGAGATGAATTCTATCTGAATGGCTATTATGGTCTCATAACCTGAATTTTGTTTATGTGGGGAATAACGTTATAAATGGCGAGAAATATAGAGTATTAAACCAAAGGGTATACAATACAGATATCGTGCAATTAGTAGTTACACCTGTCCACAAGCCGCTGCTCTAGGTATAATCAGCGCGCTGTTTTCGTGTATTCCTCAGGGAGATAACCATTTTGACCATCAAAAACTACAACTATCACATGACCCACTTTGTCACGAGTGCACCTGACATTCGCCACCTGCCTCAAGATGTGGGTATTGAGGTCGCGTTTGCCGGTCGGTCGAATGCGGGTAAATCCAGCGCCCTGAATGCACTGACTAAACAAAAGAGCCTTGCTCGCACCAGTAAGACCCCGGGGCGTACTCAGCTTATCAACCTGTTCGAAGTGGAAGAAGGTATTCGGCTGGTTGACTTACCGGGTTATGGCTACGCTGAAGTACCAGAAGAGATGAAACGCAAATGGCAGAACGCACTGGGAGAGTATCTCCAGAAACGTGAGTGTCTGCTGGGGTTGGTGGTTTTGATGGATATCCGTCATCCACTGAAAGATCTGGATATGCAGATGATCGAATGGGCAGTCGTGATGCAAGTACCCGTTATGGTTTTGCTGACGAAAGCGGATAAATTGGCATCCGGCGCCCGTAAAAGCCAATTGGCGAAAGTCCGTCAGGAGCTGGCTTCTCTGGGTGGCGAGATTCAAATTGAAAATTTCTCTGCCCTGAAAAAAATCGGCATCGATCAACTTGAGCAGAAACTTGACTACTGGTTCAACCAGCCTGCCATTGAGGTGGAGTGAGCTTCACCTATCCCCTAAAGCCGTGCATCGCGCATAAAAAAACGCCCCAGTCAAAAGAAATGACTGGGGCAGCTAATATTCAGCTAAATCCGATTACGTGAAGTAAAAGGTCTGAAAGATAGAACATCTTACCTCTGTACCCTACGCGAACAACTCTACCCTATTTTTTTCACCAGAAAAAGATTTTTTTGTAACTAATTTTCATGTGATACCGTGATTCAGCCGCAATTATTTCGCTAAATCGGGTCATTACATCATTTTTTATGTAGTTTAATTACATATTTGTGAGATCTAGATCTAATCTCAAACCTAAGCTAAATTCTTGTTACAAGCCCTTTCGCGGCATTATGAGGATAATTTCAGGCCGTTAAATAAACAGTCATTCCATCAAAATACTTCAATAAAAAATTAGCCCCATAAAATTCTGCACCATAACAAAAAAGCCACTTTTTTTGTGGCTATTTTGTTTACTTTTCAGATTTTTGACTGACCAAGTGGCTGTTTTCATCCGTTAATCAATGAGCTTGATCCCAGTTGATCCCAATTCCCACATCTACTTTTAACGGCACATCAAGCTGCATACTTTTTTCCATCAACTCACTGATTTTCTGCTCCGCTGTCGCCAGTTCTGATTCATGAACCTCAAATACCAGTTCATCGTGCACCTGCATAATCATGCGCACATTTGGCTGCTCACTGACGATCCAATTATCCACCGCGATCATTGCCAGTTTGATGATATCCGCCGCCGTTCCCTGCATTGGCGCGTTAATCGCCTCGCGTTCAGAAGCCTTGCGGCGCATGGCATTGCGTGATTTGATATCCGGCAGGTAAAGGCGACGCCCTTCCAACGTTTCAACAAAACCATGCTCAGCCGCCTGCTGGCGTGTACGTTCCATATAGGCCAGTACCCCCGGATAGCGTTCAAAATAGAGATCCATATAGCGTTGAGCCTCTCCGCGTGGAATACCTAACTGGCGGGATAGACCAAACGCACTCATGCCATAAATCAGACCAAAATTGATCGCCTTCGCACTACGGCGCTGTTCGCTGGTCACTTCTTCCAGTGGCACGCCAAAGACTTCAGCCGCCGTCGCACTGTGAATATCCTTACCCTGCGCAAAAGCCTCCAACAAGCCCTTATCCTGTGACAGATGCGCCATAATCCGCAATTCTATCTGCGAGTAGTCCGCCGCCATGATGCGATAACCTTCCGGTGCAATAAATGCCTGACGGATACGTCGCCCCTCGTCATTACGGACAGGAATGTTTTGCAGGTTAGGATCACGGGAAGAAAGGCGTCCGGTCGCTGTCACTGCCTGATGATAAGAAGTGTGAACTCGTTTGGTGAGCGGGTTAACCATCTGCGGCAGTTTGTCGGTATAAGTGGATTTCAGTTTTGCCAGACCGCGATGTTCCAGAATTACCCGCGGCAGTTCATGGTTATCTGCCAGTTCTTCCAACACTTCTTCATTGGTCGATGGTGCCCCATTTGGCGTCTTTTTCAGTACAGGCAGGTTCAGCTTTTCAAAGAGAATGACCTGTAACTGTTTTGGGGAAGCCAGATTGAACTCTTCACCCGCCAGTTCATAAGCGGCTTTTTCCAGTTCTCCCAGCCGCGCAGTGATTTCCGTTGAGTGTTCAGCCAGGGTTTGGGCATCGATCAGCACGCCAGTTCGCTCTATGCGGGAAAGCACTGGCACCAATGGCATTTCGATGTTCTGGAAGACGCTTTTCAGCGCCGGCACACTGTCTACTTGAGGATACATGGCTTGGTGCAGCCGCAAAGTCACATCCGCATCTTCAGCCGCATATTTTGCCGCTTCTTCCAGCGAGATTTGATTGAAGGTAAGCTGCTTTTTGCCCTTGCCCGCGATTTCTTCAAAAGTCGTGGTTTTATATCCCAGATGACGATCTGCCAGGCTATCCATGTCATGCCGTCCGCTTACACTGTTCAGGACATACGACTCCAGCATCGTATCAAAAACAATGCCATTCAAAGCGACGTCGTAACGTGCCAGCACCCCACGATCAAATTTCAGGTTCTGACCAATTTTAGGCAGGTTTTCATCTTCCAGCAGGGGTTTTAATGCCGCCAGAACTTCATGCAAATCCAGTTGTTCTGGTGCATCGAGGTAATCATGCCCCAACGGCAGATATGCCGCTTCAACCTCTGATTCTCCCACCGCAATAGCAAAAGACATGCCCACCAGATTGACCGTCAACGTATCAAGGCCATCTGTCTCAGTATCAAAAGAGAAGGCCGGAGCCTGTTTCAGCTTCACAATCCACTCATCAAGGGATTTTCGGTCAAGGATAGTTTGGTAATTTTCCGACGAAATATTGACAGCCGCCGGTGCGCTGCTGGTGGTGGCTGAGTCAGTCGTAGCGCCTGCCGCAGCGGACTTTTGGCTATTACCTTCCAACCAACTGCCATTCTGTACATCGCTCAACCAACGTTTGAATTCATAGCGGCTGAACAGCGCCAGCAGTTCATCGCTGTCAGGGGCTGTAACCGCAAGCTCCAGACAAGTTTTATTCAGCTCAACATCCGTTTTAATCGTTGCCAATTGATAAGAAAGGTAAGCCACCTCTTTGTGCTGCTCCATTTTCGCCCCCAGCGTTTTGGCTCCACGGAAGCTGAGTGTCACGATCTCATCAAGTCTGGCATAGATATCATCCAGACTGCCGATGCCCTGCAATAATCCCAGCGCCGTTTTTTCACCGACACCCGGTACGCCGGGAATATTATCGGAGGAGTCTCCCATCAGAGCGAGAAAATCGATGATCAACTCAGGTGGAACACCATATTTCTCCGAGACCCCTTCCGGCCCCAGAATGGTGTTAGTCATGGTGTTAATCAGCGTGATATGGGGCGTAACCAACTGAGCCATATCTTTATCGCCCGTACTGATCAGAACGGAACGCCCTTCTTTTTCCGCCTGCAAGGCCAGTGTACCAATGACGTCATCAGCTTCGACACCCGGCACAACCAGAATTGGCAGCCCCATTGCCTCGACCATTTTATGCAGTGGTTCAATCTGCCCACGTAAATCATCCGGCATCGGGGGACGATGAGATTTATATTCAGCAAATAACTCATCACGGAACGTTTTGCCCTTGGCATCAAACACGACCGCCACATGACTGGGTTTATACTGGATGATTAAGCTGCGCAGCATATTCAGGACACCATACATGGCGCCCGTTGGTTCTCCCGCACTATTCGTCAGCGGAGGAAACGCATGGTATGCACGATAAAGGTATGAAGAACCATCAACCAAAATCAGGGGATTGTCTGCTATCTGTGCCATAAAATTTTCTTCGTCGTTCTGTGGGATGATTAAAGAGTAGAATGCCATACTGTGTCGTTATAGACGAATTTTGCGATAATTTTCTCATGCTGACAGGCTTTTTCTGACAAATATTCTGATGAATGAATTGTGGATAACTTTGTGCACAAAAAATTAGCACATAAAACAGATTTATGTTTACCCCCCTAAAAAATGAGTAACAGGAGGTAAAAATCAATAGATTACGCGGAATATTAAAGAAATATTACAATGACTTAAAAATCACTGACTTGTGGATATAACCGGAGTTTATGTTATGAAAGGGGCTTTTCAGCAAGTATTGTGCCAGCTTTATCATGGCTGGCACAATACACGTATTATTTTATATTAATACTAACGTGCCTGTTTAATTACAGCCGTGGTTTCCGACTTATTTTTTTGTCACCAGATAATTCACTACATCAGAAAAGCCCTTGGCATACCCAGTCACTGTCGCCGGCTCAATACCATCATTTTTAATCTGGTACTTGCCATTCACATAAACAGCAGGAACCCCTTGCAGTTGTAGATCGCTAGCGGCCTGACGCTCTTTGGCTGCCACCGATTTCACAATAAAGCTGTTCAACGCCGCATCATACTCTTCACCTGACACACCTGCTTTGATAAAAGCATTACGGATATCGGCCTTGCTATTGATGGTTTGGGTTTTCTGGATACCCTCAAACAAAATTGGGGTGACTTTATCCTCAATTTTCATGACGATGGCAACCGCCCACGCCTCTGTCAAATCTTTCCCCAAAGGCCCGATAAAATCGACGTGGTAACGCTCATGAGTGACACCTGCTGGCAAATTCTTCTCAACGGTACTAGGAACATGGTAAATATTTTCAAACTGGTAGCAGTGGGGACAATAAAAGGAGAAAAATTCTAAAACCTGTGGCTGATTGGCCACTGGATTTTTTAATTCAACGTATTGTTTATCTTCAGAAAAACCAGAAGCACTGGCATTAAATACCATAAATACTCCCACCAGTGCTAACCAAAATGTCTTCATAATGTTCTCCAGTAAAATTAATACATCGGATTTAGCTGTAAAGGGGGTGCCTGTAACAGCCGAATTTGTTCAGAAAAAAGACTCACCTGGCCATGCCAGAAGTCGCTGTCGGCCATCCACGGAAAGGCTTTTGGAAAAGCCGGATCTTGCCAGCGACGGGCAACCCAAGCCAAATAATAGACCATTCTCATCGCGCGAAGTGGTTCTATCAGTGCCAATGTCTTTGGATCAAAATCCGTAAACTGGCTATATGACTCAAGCAGAATATCCAATTGGATCAAGCGTTCTTGCCGTGAGCCATTGAGCAGCATCCACAAATCCTGAATCGCCGGGCCATTGCGGGCATCATCAAGATCCACGAACCATGCCTCATCACGCCATAGGATATTGCCAGCATGGCAATCACCATGCAGCCGTAATATCTGCCCATCAGAATACCATGCTTCTTCCACCGTTTGATTTAACTCATCCAACGCAGCAAAGAAGGCATTTTTATGTTTAGCAGGAATTAATTTACATGCAGATAGATAGCGGTATGGCTGGTATAAATATTCATCCAAACCAATAGTTGGACGGGTAGAAAATATTTTCTGGCGACCAATTTGATGCATTTGCCCCAGCAATCGCCCAACATCTTCCAACTGATCAAAGTTATCAGATTCATACTGACGTCCACCCACACTGGGGAAAATGGCGAAGAAGAACCCACTATGATTCAGTACCGTCTGCCCGGCAAACACCAGAGGCGCCGCAACGGGCAAATCTGCCTGCTGTAATGCCAGTGCAAGATCATGCTCTTCTTGGATCTGCTGCTGGCTCCAGCGCTGCGGTCGATAAAATTTCACGACATAACGTTTACGATTTTCATCCATGAACTGATAGACGCGGTTTTCATAGCTATTCAGTTCAGTTAAGCCAGAATCAATATACAGACCCGACTGCACCAACGCATCCATGATTAAGTCCGGTGTAATATTCCGGAAGTTAAAAGCCATTTGTTCCGTCACAACCCTGCTCTCTCTTCATTAATCTTTAATAATGCCTCTGGCACGCAGCAAAGCCGTCTTAAAATCTTCTTCATTTTTAATTCCTTATAAATGGCTATACAAATTAGCAAGGATAATGACTTAGAGAAAGAGTTGGTCTGTCAATAAGCGTAAAGGTTATACTCCCTTCCATGAAAGCATTGTTACATATTGATTTACAAAGGTTATAAATCAAATAATTAAATATTTCATTGCCAAATATCAGGTGAGTTAACATGACGCATCCAAAAATGAGTGGCGCAATTCTGGCCGGAGGGCTATCTACCCGCATGGGGGGAAATGACAAAGGATTATTGCCATTCGACGGCGCACCATTATACCAACACATTGCCACAAGATTGCAGCCGCAGGTGCAAGAACTGTTGATTAACGCCAACCGTAATCAGGCGCTTTATCAGCAGAGTGGTTATCCCATCATACCGGATATCATCACCGATTTTTCTGGGCCACTGGCAGGTATGCTGGCGGTATTGAAGAAGGCCATTCATGAATGGGTGATCTTTGTCCCCTGTGATGTGCCAGATTTCCCCGATGACCTTGTGGAAAAACTGTGGCGTTATCGGCAGCATTCATGGGCAGTTTATGTCCATGATTGCCAACGTGCCCATCCCACACTGGCTTTAATGCACCGCAGCCTGATCCCCCGCCTGGAAAGCTACCTGGCACTGGGAGAGAGAAAGCTGATGTTTTTTATGCAGATGATTAAGGCAAAAGCGGTTTATTTTCCCTATCCCGACGCCTTCACCAATTTAAATACACCGGAAGAATACCAGCATTGGGAATATTTCCAGGAGTCAGCATGAACCCGACGACATTGCCGCTGCTCGGCATCACCGCCTATAGTGGAACAGGTAAAACAACACTGCTCAAGCAGATCATTCCGCTATTGCGCCAGCAGCATATCCGCGTGGGGTTGATTAAGCACACTCACCATAATATGGATGTCGATCAACCGGGCAAAGACAGTTATGAGCTGCGTAAGGCAGGGGCAGCACAAACGTTGGTCGCCAGCCAGCAGCGTTGGGCATTGATGACAGAAACACCAGACTTGCCAGAGCTGGATCTGCACTATCTCGCCAGTCGGTTCGATGCAGATTCCCTGGATCTGGTTCTGGTCGAAGGCTTCAAGGAAGAAGCCATTGCAAAAATCGCTCTCTATCGCCACGGCCTGAACATTGTCTTTGATCAGATCCTTGATCCCCATGTTATTGCCGTTGCCAGCGATACTCCGCTGGCAATCACATTTCCTCAACTTGATATCAACCAGCCACAACAGGTAACAGCGTTTATTGTGGCGTGGTTGAAGGGAAGAAACGCAGGAAAGCATAGCTAAAAGCCAATATGCTATTCCTGATAGCTTTGTAACCAAACATAAAAAGAGCAAACCATCAGAACTGACAGGTAAAGCCTATATTCAGATTATTTCGTTGGAAAATATCCCAAAAACCCTCGGGATAACGTTTGAAATCATTCTCTAACAGCTTAGGTTTTTGCCATTCAACTCGACTGAACCCTGCCTTTTGAATAGCGCGTTCATAATCCTCATGGTTCCATCGATAGAAAATAAGGAGGCTTGGTGGTGTCGTTAAAAATTCCACGTGATAATAGGCACCACCTTTGCATGGCTCTTCACTCAGGATATTGATACCATAAATATCGTAGTTACCCTGATTGAAGCGGAAAGCGGGTGAAACCGTATAAGCAACTAACTTACCTGAAAGTTTGAGATGGCTAGCGACGACCTGAAACATTTTTTCCAAATCGTCAATCGATTCAGCATAATTGAACAACCAAGCCGCAACAATGATATCAAACTTGCCAAGTGATTCCATATGGCAGACATCTTGCACATGAAATTCTATATCATCATTATGCTGTTCCGACTTTTCTCTGGCATGCTCTATCATTGCTTCAGAAATATCCACACCAACGACTTTTGACGCTCCACGTTTGCGTAACTCTCGACCGAAATAACCATATCCACAGGCCACATCCAGAACCGATTTTCCACTGACATCACCAACCATACTGAGTATGGTACGAACGTCTATTTCACGTTGAGGTGTGTCTTCTATGAATTGCTCATAACGTTCTCCAATAGCATTATAGGCTGCATGTTTTTTCGACATGATTATTACTCCCCTGATAAACGGATAATGATAATCGCTCCGATTTTCTACTGTGCAGTTGAAGGGGCTTCATATCTTTATGAATGGCATCTAATTTTACTTGATGGTGCCAATGGCAGATAAAGCTAAAAATTCAAAAAAGTGCAAATATGAGCAGCATTAGGCAACCGCATTTTCAGAAAACAGCCCACAGATTATGTTGCGGGCTGTGCATATATCAATCATGTTATAACGCTATTTCCCTTCCGGCATCAAGCCAATAAACGTTATTTTTTTCCTTGGCTCGGTCATCAACGCTTCCAATCTCTCGACACAGCGCAGGTAATGAGGCGTTTTTTTATGGGCGGCCACTGCGGCTTCATCAGCATAGGCTTCATAAACATAAAAGCGGGTCGGAATATTTTCATCCCGCAGCACATCAAAGCGTAAGTTGCCCGGCTCTTTGACCGAACCAAGGTGATTATCACGAAAAACCTCGATAAATTCGTCAATCTTGTCGGCTTTAACGTTGATTTCGACTAACGTGACTTGCATATTATTCCCCCTTAGCCTTTTCACTCAGGAACAGTTCATAAGCCTGCGCTGGCTTCTCATTGTGATGAACCACCGCCTGAACCGCTTTCAGCATGGCTACCGGCGCTTCGGACTGGAAGATATTCCGTCCCATATCAACGCCGGACGCACCCTGATCAATCGCCTGATAGCACATCTCCAACGCCTCTATCTCCGGTAATTTCTTGCCGCCTGCAATCACAATCGGCACAGGACAGCCTGCTGCGATCCGTTCAAAACCGCTATCAACATAATAGGTCTTGATAATGTTCGCCCCTATTTCAGCGGCAATACGGGTCGCCAGTGAGAAATAACGCTGGTCACGCGCCATATCCTTCCCGACGCCTGTCACGGCCATTGTCGGCATACCATAGCGCATTCCCTGATCCACCAGCTTGATGATGTTCTTGATGGATTGATGTTCATGCTCAGAACCAATATAAACTTGCGCCGCCACGGCGCACACATTCAGCCGAAGCGCATCCTCCATCGCCACAGCCACCGCTTCATTGGACAACTCAGTCAAAATCGAATTAGCGCCGGATGCACGCAGTACCACGGGTTTATTGGTTGCAGGTGGAACCTGACTGCGCAGAATACCGCGGGTACACATCAGTACATCAGTGTGCTCAAACAGCGGGGCGATATTGATATCAATACGCTCCAATCCCGTGGTCGGCCCCTGAAAATAACCGTGATCAAACGCCAGCATCACCGTTTTATTGGTCGCTGGATTAAAAATCCGCGCCAAACGCGACTGCATTCCCCAATCCAGCGCACCGCTGCCTTTCAATTCAAACAGAGTGTTCTTTTGGGGTGTATCAATACCAAAATCTTTACCGTCTTTGATGTCATCTAAATCTGCCATTTCTCTCTCCAGAAGGTGTCAGCCCATAAATTAGAAATCGTATTGGTTGATGTTTTCGCTGGTAAAAATCACACGCTCCGGCATCACAACAATGCCGTTGCCTTTCGCTTCATAGCGGTATCCCTGTACGCTGTTGGGTGAAATCTCCAGTTTGCCGATATTTGGAATATCTAACTGATCCCCTACATTCAGATCGCCTTTTTTCAGCATTTCATCGGCAACGTGAATGGCTATCTTGCCCTGCTTGACGACATCCCACAGACCGAACTGTTTGACCGTACCGCTTGCAACGTAAGGGCGCATCACATTCGGGGTACTGAACCCGACGATCGCGACATTCTGGCGTTTCAGGTTCTCCGCAGCCTGCGCCGCAGCAGGCAAAGCATTGGCATCCGGAGCGATAATCACATCCAAATCCCCCCATGCTTTTAAAATGCCTTCCGCCGTTTGCAAAGATTTGGTGGCATCGTTATAGCCAAATTGGGTGGTCACAATTTCCCAGTTGGGATGCTCCGCCGCAATCTTGGCTTTCGCTTCTTTCACCCATTGGTTTTGATCCGTCACCGTCGGGCTGGAATAAAAAAACGCCACTTTTGCTTGGTCTTTTTTCACCTGACTAGCGGCCATCTCCACCAGCATTCCGCCCAACTGTTTTGGTGTGCCTTGATCAATATAGATAGAGCGACATTCAGGTGCCGTATCTGAATCCCATGTCAATACTTTGACACCGCGTTGCATAGCGCGTTTCAAAGCCGGACACAAACCATCCGGTGATACCGCCGATACCACAATCGCGTTATAGCCTTGATTGACGAAATTATTGATAAGCTGAACCTGCCCCGCGACACTCGGTTCGGTCGGGCCATCGTAAGTGACGTCAACGCCCAGAGCCTTACCCGCCTCTACCGCACCTTGCCCGCCACTGGTGAAGAAGCCGACACCGACCAGCTTCGGAATAAACGCAATTTTCTCAGCCGCCTGTACCCAGGAGACACATAACAGACTTAATGCACTGGCCAGAACCCATTTTTTCAGTGTTGGTGCTTTCATGCTTATCTCCATCTCTTTTATCGTTCAGGGATATTTTGTGGCAAAACCGAAGCTCGCCGGCGTTGCCACCAGTCACGGATTTGATGGCGATGCAGAGAAACAGAGCGCCCGACCACCGCCGCAATCAGCAGAGCACCGGACAGCGCGCTGGATATCTGGTTCGGAATGCCCGCCATCTGCAATCCTTGCTGCAAATAGCCCACCAGCAGGACAGCCAGCGCAGTACCCACAATGGAACCAGAACCGCCATAAATATTAGCACCGCCCAGAACCACGGCAGTGATAGCAGGCATCAGGAATGAACTTCCCAAATCAGAACGGGCTGAACCGAAATAAGACACCAAAATGATCGCCGCCAGCGCTGAAGCCAGACCCGTCAAGGCATACAGCAGGCACAGAGTTCTGTTCACGGGGAGCGCCCCATAACGGGCGACGCGACTATTCTGACCAATCAGAAACACATTGCGGCCACGGTGGGTACGGTGCATGAACAGCCAGAACATCAGAACGCAAAATATGAAGATAACCAAAGGAACAGGCAGGCCGAGCAGCGTCAGATTGGCAAAATCGGTAAAGGCCGCAGGAAAGCCACCAATGCCTTCATAACCTGTCGCACCCGATAGCCCGGACAGCAATAACGCACTGCCACCAAACAGGTACATCGTTCCAAGCGTGATCACCAGTGGATTCACGCCGGTATAGAAAATCAGCGTGGCATTGATCAGGCCACACAGTACACCAACGATCAGCGTCAAAGGGATCGCAGCAATCATCGGTAACCCCGCCTGATGCATGATCCCCAAAGCAATCGCACACAGGCCGATCACCGCGCCAAAAGAGATATCAATCCCGCCACTGACGATCACCATCGTCAACGGCAGGGCAACAATGCCAATGCAGATAAAATCACTGGTACTGAACAACAACACGTTAATATCCAGCATCCGTGGGTTTGCGATGCCAAACAGCAGAATTTCCATTACCAGCAGAACAGCAAGAGCCATTTCCCAGCCATAACGTTGCAACGTATTCATCATGGCCTCTCCTGTTTCTTTGCCGGGCTTTTTATCGGCTCCAGAAAACGGGCATAACGTTGCTGACGTAAATTCTTTTCAACGGCACTGCGCAGACGTCCGTCAAAGACCAGCACAGCCAATAAAACCAGACCGGCAATAAAATCATTCCACCATGCCGGCAACCTTAGCAGCACCAATACACTGTCGATTTGAGTCAGGAAATAGGCCCCGAAAATCGCCCCAACCACGGTTCCCATTCCGCCCAGCAGACTGATGCCTCCCAATACACAAGCGGCAATCGCTTTCATTTCCAGCCCGTTGCCCGTTTGATTCGGAATAAAACCAATCTGAGCCACAAAAACAATACCTGCCAGTGCAGCCACCACGCCATTCGCAGCAAAAGCCGTGATACAGATCATATTGACAGGAACGCCAAGCTGACGAGCCCCCTGCTGGTTATCGCCAGTGGCATAGAAGCCACGGCCAAAATCGCTTTTCTTCAACAGCCACGTCATCGCCAAAACCAGCAATATCAACAACCAGCCAATCGGTGAGATACCAAATAAGTCCGGTCTGGCAAGCGCTTTCACATCAGCCGGCAAACCTTCGATCCATTTACCGCCCGTCAGCAATAGCATCAGGCCTCGATATAAGCCAAGGGTTCCCAAGGTGGCAACAATAGCCGGAATTTTCAGCCATACCACCAGCACCCCATTGACCAATCCCGCCACCATGCCGACCAGCAGCGTCATCAAACACGCTATCGGCAGCGGCAATCCGCCATTAAGCGACATGCCCAACACCACCGCACATAAGCCCGTTGTTGAACCGACTGACACATCAATATTGCGCGTGAGCATCACCAACGTTGCCCCCAGCGCCAATAACATCAAAATCTGCGCATTACCAAAGATCATGCCCATCGTCTGCACGCTGAAAGCCTGCCGATCAAGACTACCCAACAGCAGAAATAATCCCAGAATGGCGATCAATGCCGTAACTTCGCGGTTGTTCTGGATAAACTTCAACATGATGCCTCCTCACCAAAAGCAAGATGCATAATCGCATCCACACTCATACTGGCTTTATCCAGATGCCCGCAGATCTCCCCTTGATGCATCACCAGCGTTCGATCGGCCAATTGCACGATCTCATCGAGATCAGAAGAGATCAGGAGAATAGCCACCTGCTGGCTGGCGATACTGCGAATAAGCTGGTAGATATCCTTGCGTGCAGTCACATCAACACCGCGTGTCGGCTCATCAATAATCAGAACGGCAGGCTTAGCTTCCAGACATTTGGCGATCAACATCTTTTGTTGATTCCCGCCCGACAAGGTACGTACAGGCTGATTGATATGACTGAAGCGAATATTGAGCGCCCGGCGGTAACGTTCAAGCACGGCCGCATCATAGGCGGGGCGTGTCCAGAAAGTACGGCGGCTGTGCGTCAGTGCACAGACATTCCAACTGAGCGGTGCATCAAGAAATAAACCGGACGCCTGCCGATCCTCCGGCAGGTAAACCAACCCGGATCGCAATCGGGCGGCCGTATCCCGTTGATTGATCACCTGCTGCCGAAAACGGATCTCTCCCTGCACAATCGGGCGTAATCCATATAATGTTTCCGCCAGCTCCGTTCGTCCGGCGCCTACCACTCCTGCCAGGCCAACGATCTCCCCTGCATTCAGATTCAGAGAAATGTCACGAAATCCTTCGCCACACAGCGAAAAAACCTCAAGGACAGACTCCTCCCGATTGATGGCAGAAGCCCTGTCGCTACCTTCCAGCCACAGTTTCTGCGACCCGGCTAACGCGGCTGTTTTCGCCTCCGGCGTAATGGCCTGAATGATCGTTTCTGTCGAAAACGCGACAGTTGCCCCACTAAGCGCAATACCACCATCGCGCATCACACTGACATAATCAGCAATCTGACGGATTTCCGGTAATTTGTGGGAAATAAAAATGATCCCCACCTGTTGCTGCTGCAACTCACGAACCCGCTCAAATAATCGCTCCGTTTCTGCCGGCGTCAGCGAAGCTGTGGGTTCATCAAGGATCAAAATACGGGAATGATGCATCAGCCCGCGCATAATTTCCACTAACTGCTGATCCGCCACATTCAGGCTGCCAGCCGAGGCATTCAGATCCATCGAACAATTCAACTGAGTCAGTAATTGCTGCATCCGGCTTTTGCTGGCTTGATGTTTAGGCAGTCGGAATAAAATATTTTCCTGAACAGAAAGACTGGGAAATAACAAAGGTTCTTGTGGCACCAAATAGATGCCCAATTGATGCGCCTTGGCAGGTGTCAGATGACTGACAGAACGGCCATCCAGCATCAGCGTTCCCGCATCCGGCTGCTCAATACCGGCAATGATTTTCATCAGCGTAGATTTACCTGCGCCATTGCCGCCGAGCAAGGCATGAACCTGCCCCGGAGTCAGTGTGAAATCAATATGTTTCAATACCGCCAGACCGGAAAATTGCTTACTGACTCCACGAACCGCCAAAAGAGGGACACTGCCAGAATCATTTTGGGAAGGCATATTGGTGGTATTGTTCTGTGACATTACGGCACCTCATGGCGTTACAAACTTCGTTTTGCGGACACGGCAATTGAACATTTATTAATTTAAAATACTTTTGTTCACAACTCTAATTCATAATCTGAAGTTTTTGCAATATTTCTATCACATTTTGTGAAAAAGTTAGATCTCCATTAAAATATGTTCAAATTTTTGCGATCGCCCTCTAGCACATCAGAGGCTTTCATGCTTAATTCTTTGCCAGTGGATAAACAAGTTGTTATGTCGATCAAACCAACCAAGAAGCAATCAGTATCAGAGAGAAGCGTGTTATCCGAGGAACTTTCTTATTCAGATAATAACCATTCAGGTCATGGCTATTCAGGAAACAGCATGAGTGAAGAAGAACTACTGGCTCGCATAGCCTGGTTTTACTATCACGATGGTCTGACTCAAGGAGACATCGGTGAATTGCTCGGCCTCAGCCGCCTCAAAGTCTCCCGCCT
The DNA here is from genome assembly GCF_028598775.1 of Xenorhabdus aichiensis. Classification (NCBI taxonomy): domain Bacteria; kingdom Pseudomonadati; phylum Pseudomonadota; class Gammaproteobacteria; order Enterobacterales; family Morganellaceae; genus Xenorhabdus; species Xenorhabdus aichiensis. The sequence continues at coordinate 30,619 of NZ_JAQRFO010000008.1, read as the reverse complement.
GCTGGAGAAAGGACGGCAGTCTGGCGTGATCCGCGTGCAGATCAATTCACGCTATGAAGGGTGTCTGGAATTGGAAGATACACTGCAAAAACGCTTTAATCTCAAGCAGGTTCGTGTACTGCCGGCTCTTGACGGAATAAACCTCAACACCCGTCTTGGCGTCGGTACTGCCCACCTGCTGATGGCACTGATTGAGCCTAATCAGCTACTGGCTATCGGATTTGGCGAAACCCCGATGTGTACTTTACAGCACCTGAGCGGGTTTATTTCGTCCCAACAAATCCGGCTGGTGACGTTGTCTGGCGGCGTCGGCCCTTATATGACGGGGATTGGTCAGCTCGATGCAGACTGCCCTGTCAGCATCATTCCTGCACCACTGCGGGCGTCAACTCACCAAGTCGCCGCGACGTTCCGCGAAGAACGCAGTGTGCGGGATGTAATCTTGGCTGCCTGTGCCGCAGATATCGCCGTGGTAGGAATCGGAGCGATCAACCAGCGACAGCAAGCGACCATCATGCGTTCCGGCTATATCAGCGACGGAGAACAATTGATGTTTGGTCGCAAAGGAGCGATTGGGGATATCCTCGGTTATTTCTTCAATGCAGAAGGTGAATTGGTCAGCAATATCGATATCCATCAGGAACTGATCGGTATCTCCCTGCCAGAGCTGAAAACGATCCCGAATGTGATCGGGGTGGCGGGGGGTATTGAAAAAGCCGACGCCATCGTTGCCGCACTGAAAGGGGGCTATATTAGCTCACTGGTAACCGAAGAACAGACCGCAAGAGCCATGCTGACGTAATCGACTAACACTGCTTATCCATCCCCTGTGCCCTATCGAACAAAAAGATAACGACAGACGAGGATAGCATCATGAATCAACGCGCTCACGCTCACCCATCAGGGAAGTATCTGATGGCGCTTGATGCAGGAACTGGCAGTATCCGTGCAGTAATATTTGATCTCGAAGGAAATCAGGTCGCCGTTGGACAGGCTGAGTGGATCCACCAGCCTGTACCGAATGTCGTAGGTTCAATGGAATTCGACCTGAAAACCAACTGGCAACTGGCGTGTCAGTGTATCCGCCAGGCACTGAAAAAGGCGGAACTGCCTGCCAGTGCGATTCAGGGCGTTGCCGCCTGCTCAATGCGGGAAGGCATTGTTCTGTATAATCGCAGTGGCGATCCCATCTGGGCCTGTGCCAACGTCGATGCCCGCTCTGGTCATGAAGTCAGCGAGCTGAAGGAGCTTTACGACAATACCTTTGAGTATGATGTTTACCGTTACTCCGGTCAGACTCTGGCGCTGGGCGCAATGCCCCGTCTGCTGTGGCTTGCGCATCATCGCGCGGATATCTATCGGCAGGCCAGTACACTCACTATGATCAGCGACTGGCTGGCTTATATGCTCAGTGGCGAGCTGGCGGTTGATCCCTCCAACGCAGGCACAACGGGAATGCTGGATTTAGTCAGCCGCAATTGGCGCCCTAACCTGCTGGAAATGGCCGGACTGCGTTCCGATATCCTTTCCCCCGTCAAAGAAACCGGCACCCTGCTCGGTTACATCACCGGAAAAGCAGCGGCAGAATGCGGCCTGAACAGCGGCACACCCGTCATTATGGGCGGCGGCGATGTCCAACTCGGCTGTCTCGGCATTGGTGTCGTCAAACCCGCTCAGACCGCCGTACTCGGGGGCACTTTCTGGCAGCAGGTCGTCAACCTGCCAGCCCCGATCACCGATCCCAACATGAACATCCGCATCAACCCGCATGTCATTCCCGGCATGGCACAGGCGGAATCCATCAGCTTTTTCACCGGCCTGACCATGCGCTGGTTCCGCGATGCCTTCTGTGCGGAAGAAAAACTGATGGCGGAGCGGCTGGGTGTTGATGCTTACAACCTGCTGGAAGACATGGCGGCACGCGTTCCCGCCGGAGCTTATGGCATCATGCCGATTTTCTCAGACGTCATGCGCTTTAAATCGTGGTATCACGCGGCTCCTTCCTTCCTCAACCTGTCGATTGATCCGGAAAAATGCAACAAAGCGACGCTATTTAGAGCACTGGAGGAAAATGCAGCCATCGTCTCGGCCTGTAATCTTGATTTGATTGCTGATTTTTCTGGAGTGAAGCCAGACTCGCTGGTCTTTGCCGGCGGCGGTTCCAAGGGCAAACTTTGGTGCCAGATCCTCGCTGACGTGACAGGCTTGCCGGTACGAGTTCCTGTGGTTAAGGAAGCAACCGCGTTGGGCTGTGCAATTGCGGCGGGCGTGGGGGTTTCATTGTACGACTCACTGCCTGAAACCGGGGAAAAACTGGTACGCTGGGAGCGGGAATATCAGCCGGATTTGACACATTGGGAGATTTACCAAAAAGCGAAAAAAAATTGGCAAGCGGTGTACGCAGACCAACTTCATCTGGTAGATGACGGGCTGACGACATCGCTGTGGAAAGCGCCGGGGTTGTAAGTTTTACAGTAAGCCTGATCTTGGCCTTATAATTCAGCACGCTTTTCAGCACTTGAATTAGCAATCCTCATCCGCAGTTACACTCCCAGAGGAACGTATCTCTGGGCATTGTACAGGTGGGTTTCACTATAATATTCAAACATAACAGCCAAATTACCCACTTAAAGATTAAATATGACAACTTGCTCATCAATACCAAAGGCATTATTCTTTAAAAAAAACAAGTGAATAGGAGTACGCCATGTTTAACACCTTAAAATTAGCAAATTTTGGTGCTTTCAAGCAGGCTGAGTTCGAGTTTTCTTCTGGGATAAATGTTTTCATCGGTGAGAACGGCACCGGTAAAACACACTTAATGAAGATACTCTACTGTTTGCAGCAGCAAGGTCGTGATTCCGATTCATTAAAAAAGAAATTAGCTAATGTATTTCGGCCAAGTGGTGGTAATGTTTCCAGACTAGTTACTCGCAAAAAAGGTTCAACAAGTGCATCAATCAATCTTGAAGATTCGAGTGGCCAAACACTCATTCTTGAGTTTGATAATACTCGCCATAACCGCTTCATCGTTGAAGGTAAACTTGATTTACCGAATGAACCGGTTTTTATACCAGCAAAAGAAGTACTGTCATTTGCTCCAGGATTTATCTCGTTATACGACAAGTACGAACTGGCATTCGAAGAAATTTATTACGACATCATAAAACAAGCCTATTTACCCACTCGTAAGGGCATGCCGCTTAGAGACGAACAACCCCTGTTAGAATTGATCCGCAAAACAGTGGGTGGACGTGTCAGCCTCAAGGGTGAAGAATTTCAACTGACTTCAGGAAATTCCAAACTGGAAATTTCACTCGTCGCTGAAGGACACCGCAAATTAGCTTTAATTTGGCAACTCATTCACAATGGGTCATTGTTCAGTAATAACACTCTGTTTTGGGATGAACCAGAAGCCAATCTTAATCCCTCACTGATGCAAAATGTCGCTAATATATTAGTGATGTTAGCTGAGCGCGGTGTACAAGTATTTGTTGCCACTCATAACTACGCTTTTTTAAAAGAGCTGGAATTCGCTAAACATAACAGCGAGTTAATACGTTACTTTGCACTAGAAAAGACAAAACACGATGGCGTTGTAAGCCACATGTTTGAACACTACAAAGATGCCTCTCCGAATAAAATTGCAGATGAATATTTACGCTTATATGACCTTGCAATCCAGCATTCATTGGGAGATGTGCGATGACAATACAAGCGCATCCTGAATGGGTTGAAGGTGATCTTTATTTTGATTTTTCTAAAGCTCAGTCAGTAAGGAAATTAGATGCAAAAGGCCCAGATGGTCATGGCTTAAGCCATTGTCTAAAATCTGTCGATTTTGTCGTTGAATGGTCAAACCAACTGTGGCTGATAGAAATAAAAGACCCTGAACATGGAGCAATTCCCGCACATCTTAGAGTCAAAGAACAGGATAGATTTCGACGCAAGCTACAAAGCGACAAACTTATAAATGAAGAGTTATTTCCTAAGCTACGTGATAGTTTGATATATCTCAGTCTGGATCAAGGTATAGCAGAGAAGCCCATGCGATATATCACTCTTATTGGTTTATCATCATTACAGCCTGCTGAACTTGATGGATTACAAAATAAGCTGTGGCAGACTAACTGGGTAAAAGGCCCTGAAAGGGGATGGGGAAAATCTTTTGAAATACATTGTATGACTGTACAGCAGTGGAACCGGTTGTTACCTCAGTGCCCAATCACCAGAAAAAGCGAACAACCCATCTCATAATCAATAAAAGACTGAACAAACATGAAGTTTTCTGATTATCACTTTGGTGACATCAGATGCCGAGAAAATTTTACTTATTAATAATCTGTTTTCGAACCCTGTCTACTTCCAACGTAATAATATTACACTTACTATGAGAACCTACGTAATGCAATCCAGAGAAATTCAATAAATCTGGCGGCATGTTTTATATTTAGTGTGAGTGAATAGCACTTAAAAGCTCAAAATTGATCAAATTTAATTAAAAAAAACAAAAATGGCTTATATTTGGACCAATTAATCATATAAGTTCTATTTTTGAGCTTTTTTTATTATTTAAACCCACTTTTAGGCCATATATGGACTTTAATTGCATTATTTGGCTATCAGCAACGCCTTAATCGAATGCAAGTGCTTGATATTTAATCTACGAAAAATATCCTCCTGCGAGGAGCATTATCAGCACTTTTAGCGAACGTGAACCGTCTGTTTGGAAGCTCTACTTATTGAATATATAACCGTAAATTTAATAGGTTATGAGTCTGACAACTCATAACCTTAAAATAGTGAATTTCAACGATGACATAAAAAAGAAATAAAATTATCTCATCGTCACAAATTCTTCTGCTGCCGTCGGATGGATCGCCACAGTATTATCAAAATCCTTCTTCGTCGCCCCCATTTTCAGTGCAACTGCAAAGCCTTGCAGGATTTCATCCATACCAAAGCCGATACCGTGAATGCCGACAATCTTCTCATCCGCCCCCGCACAAACCAATTTCATCCGGCATGGCTGACGGTGTTGCGTCACGGCAGTATACATCGCAGTAAATGACGAAGTATAAACCTTAACCTGATCATCACCATACTGTTCCTTGGCCTGCGGTTCCGTCAAACCTACCGTACCGATTGGCGGGTGGCTGAATACCACCGTTGGCACATTGGTGTAATCCAGATGCTCTTCCGGCTTGTTATTGAACAGACGCTCCGATAGACGACGACCTGCCGCAATTGCCACCGGCGTCAATTCCACTGCACCCGTGTTATCGCCTACCGCATACACGCCTTTGATATTGGTATTCTGATATTTATCGACTGGGATATAACCTTTCTCATTCAACTCAACACCAGTGGCGGCCAGATTCAGATTATCAGTCATCGGCTCGCGACCAATCGCCCAGATCAGCGTATCAACCGTCTGCTCTCTGCCATCCTGCAATTGCAGCGTCAGGCTGCCATCAGCATGTTTAATCACGGCTTTTAATATCGCTTCCGTATGCAGTGTCGGCCCTTCATTTTTGATAACTTCCAGCAAGGTCTCGACAATCAGCGGATCGAAAGAACGCAGCGGCGCATGTTTGCGCACAAACAGATGCGTTTCACTGCCCAGCGCCTTCAAAACACCAGCAATTTCCACAGCGATGTAACCCGCACCTACCACAGCCACGCGCTTTGGCATTTCATCCAGTTCAAAGAAACCATCAGAATCAATACCATATTCCGCTCCCGGAATCGCTGGACGCACCGGACGCCCACCCGTAGCAATCAGGATATGGTCAGCGGTAATTTTTTCTCCATTGACCTCGACTGTATGCGCATCAACAAAACGGGCAAATCCCTGAATGACATCGACCTTATTATTGCCCAGTACACGCTCATAGGACTGATGAATACGATCAATGTAAGCCGTACGACTGGTAATCAATGTCTTCCAGTCAAAACGATTTACCGTGGTATCAAAACCATAATCAGGACCATATTGATGAATAGATTCCGCAATCTGGGCGGCATGCCACATCACTTTCTTTGGTACACAGCCCACATTCACACATGTTCCGCCTAGCGCTTTCGCTTCAATCAGGGCGCACTTCTGCCCATACATGGCAGCACGGTTCATGGAGGCAATACCACCACTGCCACCACCAATTGCAATATAATCGTAATGTTTACTCATCTTAGGTCACTTCCGTCTAATCAATTAACTTACAAGTACAAGCTAAAGTTCAATCTGGCGTTTATTATGACAAAAAGTTATCACCGACTCTGGATGGTTCTGGCTTTCATTGCTATAGGCCACAACTATTTGATGATAATGCAGTTTTTGACAGGTACCTATTCAGGCACCACCCATGCCACAGAGGTATGCCCTATTCCTTCAGGAACCAGTACTTGATGCAGCCAAGGCAATACCGCCTTCATCTGCTGCTCCAGCTTCCATGGCGGATTAATGACGATCATACCGGACGCCGTCATACCACGCTGATCACTATCAGGACGTACCCCAAGCTCGATCTGTAAAACCCTGCGAATGCCTGTTGCTTCCAGATCCTTGAGCATACGTTTAATTTGCTGACGCAATACAACCGGATACCACAGCGCATAAGTACCAGTCGCAAAGCGCTTATATCCTTCCAAAATACCCTTAACGACATTCTGGTAGTCGGATTTCAGTTCATAAGATGGGTCAATCAGCACAAACCCGCGGCGACTTTTGGGCGGTAGTTTTGATTTCAACTGCTGATAACCATCTTCCCGCAGAAGGCGAACACGTTCATCACGGGAAAATTCACTGCGTAACAAAGGAAAATCACTGGAATGCAATTCACTCAAGTTAAGCTCGTCATATTCCCGCAATAAATGGCGGGCAATCAGCGGGGAACCTGGGTAATAACGCAGAACACCATGCGGATTCAGCGCCTTTACCGCGCCCATATACGCCGTCAATTCCTCGGGAATATCATCACGCTGCCAGATACGGGCAATACCTTCCAGATACTCCCCTGTACGCTCGGCATGTTCCCCGCTCAACTGATAACGGCCTGCGCCTGCATGGGTATCCAAATACAGGAAAGGTTTCTCTTTTCCCTTCATTGACTCAATGATCAGGCTTTGCACAGTGTGCTTCAGCACATCCGCGTGGTTGCCGGCATGGAAACTGTGACGATAACTTAGCATTAATTTATTTCCTGTTGATTTTTAATAAGTTTTAGTTAGACATAAGGTGAATAAATCATTTTATTACCCCACGCATTACCCCACAATTCGTTGCACGAGCACTAAAACACGACGAAGCATAGTAACAAAGTAACTGCTGTCATAGCATCTTAAAAAGAGTAAATGTAGGCTAAAGGGACGTGAAGTGTGGGGAAACAGATTACCCCACGGGGCACGGCGAGATTCTACTTTGCGCAAAAATCAATCATTAAATCCTATAGGATTCGATAAAGTTAATTAACTCATTGTGTTAAATTATTTTGTTCATTTACCGCACATACCCCTATAATGACTCCAAAATAGTTTCATTACTTTATTTGTATAAAAAAATCCCCATAACAGCCTATATCTATAGTTAGATCACTTTAATTACTTACCTGAAACTATATTAAGTTTAAATTTCTTCTTGCTCATAACTATAATTTCCACATAACTACTCTATGCTTAAGGTAAGTTTTTTTGTTTTCTATCATAGTATATCTAACATAGCAATCCTTTAATTTTCAAAGTAATATGTAGATAATTTATCGCTATCATAAGTTCAGAGTATAAGGTTAAATCATGAAAGAAACCCATATAAAAAAAGTTGAATTGAAAGGAATCCACAAGCGTTACAATTTAGAAATTGATTTTAATGAATCTTTAAATATTTTGTATGGAAAAAATGGTACTGGAAAATCAACGCTCATTCATATTATAGCTAACATAGCTAACTGTGACTTTATTCGATTTGCTTTTTTAGAGTTCATTAGCATTAAAGTTATATATTCTAATGATACAAGCGTATGCCTAACTCAAACAGAAGAAAACAATGAAAAATTCGTTACCATAAAAACCGATTCAGATGCTGAATTTTCTTTTGGAAAGAGAGAAGCATCTAAAACAATAAAACAATTGGAGGGTGATAGATATAACAGAGAATATGAAACAGGCTTAAAGTATAGCAGAGAATATGACGACACAGGCCTAATAAAAGAATTATTAGAATTTGTTAAGAAAAATAATATCCGTCAGATTAAAACATCCTATTTCCCTGCATTTAGAACTATAATTGAAGCTTGGTCATCGCGACGTGAAAATCCTATAGGACTTCCTCGTGACGTAAGAAATATGTATTCTAATCGAGTAACAGATTTCTCAAGACAATTGTTTGGTCAGTTTCTTCCTAATATTAAATATCCATCACCAATTGATATTGAACATAATCTCCGAGATGAAATTAGAGATCAACAAATAAAAATAGCAAGATATGAAATTTCAGTATTTTCAGATTCATTTGTAAAAGTATTTTCGGCTCTATTGGAAGGGAAAAATATAGATGTTAATGCTGATCAATTATTAAACGAAATATCTCAACTTACAGCAGAATCATCTAGTAACAAACTGGGAGATTTAGAGGAAAACTCAAATACATACCGAGAACTTCAACAGCTAGTTAATAAAAATGCTAAGCATAGTGATTTCAAAAATTCAGCATCAGGCGCACTCGCCGTATACCGTGATGCACTAAAAGAACGACAATCTTTTCAGCAAGAATCATTTAAAGAAATTGACACATATCTTGAGGTTGTTAATTCTTTTTTAGATAAAAAAGAACTTTCATATTCTTTCGATAAAAATAAAAGAATACCTAAAGTTGGTCTAAAATTTCCCGATGGAACTTGGAGTAGTATTATGGTTATGTCATCTGGAGAAAGACAGCTACTCACTATGCTTTATGCTGTAACTAGAATGAGTGGTAATTCTTCTGTTTTAATTGACGAACCGGAGATTTCATTGCATATAGATTGGCAAGAAGAATTATTAAAAAAAATGATGGAACAACTAGAAAATAGGCAAATTATTGTATGCACACATTCTCCAGCTATAGCAGCTGGCTTTGATGACTATATGAAAGAAGTCTCTCCTGTTTTTATTGACTCTTCTAAAAATGGCTATGATTTCTCATTAAATGAAGAGGATGATTTCTAATGGTTATGATGTACGATGTTAAACAATATATAGTAAAAACTAGAATGAGTTCAAAAAAGAGAATTCTTGTAGAAGGGAAAGATGATAAAGCACATATAGAAAATCTTATTTTTGAAAAGTTTGAAGATATAAAAGTTGAAATTGACACTGCCGAAAATATAAAAGGAGAAAATAAAACTACCGCAAGTAATAATAGAGCTAAGATTGAGCATATACATAATACTTGCAAATCATCAAAGCATCATAGAAATTTACATTTTCTTTGTGACAGAGAGTATTTAAAGTTTAACATAGGAAAAGAAATAGAAGACGCAATGAATGAACATGAAAATGATGGAAATTTAAATTGGACAATAGGGCATTCTTTTGAAAATTATTTCCTTGATAAAAATATAATATTGGATGCATTTGGTTATTTATCTGGTTTGGAATTTAAACGCAGTGCAATTAATCTCTTCGAAAAAATTCTTCCATCAGCTATTAAACTTGCGACTATAATTGCTTTGTCAGCCAGAGAGATAAAAAAATCTTCTTATCCAGGAAATATTCAATGGAGTTATTTTTCTATATCTGAAAATAGCTTAAATTTTAACATTGATGAATGGAAATCCCAAAACCCCAATGAGTTATCTAAAATTTTTGTTAATTATGTGGAGAAGTTCACTCCAATTATAGAAAAAACAGAGCTATTAATATGCTCTCGTATTTGCCGAGGTCATACAGCAGTATTGATACTCCAAAGAATATTTTCTGCCTGCTTATACTCTGTAGGAAAAGATATATATGAACCTCTATCAAAAAAAAGTGCTAATGAATTCGCAAACATAAAAGAATCATCCATATCAAGTGCTCTAAGTGAAGCTTGGATAAAAACAATAAAACCAGAAAATAATAATTACCCCTTAAATCTTATTAATTCTGTAGCATAAAGTCACTAGCAATAGCACCGGAAAAAATATTTCTCCGGTGCTGACATTTCCGTATAGAATAGATAATTTCATGATAATATTAATTATCACGAAAACACTAAATAAATTTATAGCCTAATTTACTTATTATAATGCTTTATAATTTACTAAAAATTCACTTTGGTAATATATCTTTCGCATACAGATATAAATATAAAACTAATTTGTTAACAACAATAAAACATAACCATGAGAGTGGAATAATAACTACAAATCTAACTTTATCTCATGGTTTATTTTGCTAACACTAAACTATTCAGAAGAAGCTTTGCGAGCTATTCGTTCAATAAGCTGACCACGCTGATCAAAATAGCGACTAGGCCAAATTTCAGAAGGATGTATTCCGAGGTAATCCGCAATGATCCACTCTCCTTTAGGCCAAGGTCGACTGAGAGTATTTGCCAGTGTAGATGAACTGAGTCCTGCCTCGCGAGAAACAGCCGCTAAGGTTGTACCACGCTTACGTAATGCAGCAATAATATCAGCTTGATGCCAGTCATTTCTAACGTTATTCATTCCTGCTACCCCTTCCATTAATTAATCATTGATGGTGGCGATTCAGACAGGGTTATCACAACCGGGAACGATCGTCCGGCGAGGCGTAAGCCTCCCCTGCCTGAACCGCCATTGAAAGGGCGATAGCAGACACACTGGTAGAAATTTCCTACCAGTGGATCGTTCTTACAAGGGTGATAATCCTTGACCATTGGATTTTGCCAATGGCACGGCTACTTTAACGAATTGTTTTATCGGGTTCAATAAGCGAATCAGTAAAACCGCTTAACTTTTTGCGCTATATCCCATTAAACGCCTTAAGGCGCTGCTGTTGTTCCTCACTCAATGTAAATGCAAAGTCTTCATGCTCAACCTGCCATGTACCAAAACTCATCAGGAGCGCAATGGCGGGGTCAATCTTGTTCGCGGATTTCTTCTTGTTCGGCTTGATATTGGCGTTCGCGTCGGTTTCCATCACCACATTGGACATTGCCCACGCGAGCACTGGATCACCGTTGTGACGAATGACCTTACGGTTAACGAACACCTCGGCAGATTTGGCAACGGGGCTAAAGCGCATATAGGTTTGCGGGAAGGGTTCAACGTCCAGCCCTGCTCCCTGTAATTGCGTTCTTAGGTGCGTGGCGTTCCATGTATCAAAACCCACCAGCTTGATATCAAAATGCTGGCTGTCTTTGAGAATATCATCACGAATACGGTCATAATCAATGCAGTCGCCTGTTGTGGTACGTATCCAGCCCATTTGCGCCCATTGACGATACACCGCCCGATTCTTATTAGCGGGATTCTGTAACTGAGCTTCGGGCAGATAGTGGCGGGTCAGTAATAACAGCTCATTGTCCACAGGGAACGTGTAACATATACTGGTGATATCACCTGTTGACGATAAATCCAGTCCGGCGTAACACTCCAGCCCCTTAAGATCGCGCTCGTTATACTCCATTTGACAAGCTTTCCAAGCACCTTCACCCATCCACGGCGTTTCGCCCTGACACCAGATATTAAAGCGTTTGGTTAACATCTCCGTCCATTGTGAGGGAATGCCACGGGCTTTCTGTATCGTGTCATGCAAAGCGGCACTGTCTACCGAGACATTCAGATTGGGATTGGCCTTAATCCAAAGGGTTTCATTATCAATTTCGTTCTCGTCGTCCAGTTCGTAAATCAGGGCAAACAGAGATTCGTTCTGTTCCTCACCGTCCAATATCTGGCAACAATAATCATAGTGTTGTTTACAGGCTGATATCACGTTACTGCCCGCCGTGGTAATGGCAAACAGGAGTCCTTCGGGACGTGCGCCCATGCCTAATTCAAGGGCAGAATACACCGCGTTATCAGGGTGCAAATGGTACTCATCGACAATGGCAAGGCTGGGGTTTGTCCCTTCAATGGTGGCGGCTTTGGCTGCCAGTGGCTTTAACAGGCTATTGGTTTTCGGGTAGGTCACTTTATGTTGCTGGATAGATAGCCGCTTTTTGAGCGGTTTGGAAAGTAAACTCATCTGGCGGGCATCATCAAACACGATACGCGCCTGATCACGGCTCACGGCGGCGGTGTAAATATCTTGCTGTCCCTGCTCCATCACCAAGAACCAGTTAGCCAGTATGGCGGCAACGGTGGATTTCGCATTTTTGCGCGGCACCTGAATATAAGCGCTACGGTACTTTCTGCGTCCGGTCGCTTTTACCTTGAAGCCGAACAGATTGGCAAAGGCGAACTGCTGCCACGGCTCCAATACAATCGGCTTACCGCGTAAGTGGCCTTTGACGTGTGGACAAAGACAGGAAAAAGCAATAAAGCGCGCCACTATCTCGGTATCAAACGTATAACGTGGGTTATTCAGGTCGTTATAATAGCGTTTCACGGCCTGTTTCAGTCGCTTACAGGCCGAAATTTTACCGTTTTGGATATCAAAAGCGTATTGCTCCCATGCATTCATAGGCGGTCTAACTCGTCTTCTTCCTCAGTTTCTATCGGATTTTTACGCCGTGAAACCGGATCAAAACCCAGTAAGGACGACATTTTTATCATGATTTTTTCCGCATCGGCCTTGGCGCTCAGTGATGGATTGCGGCTTTCGCTGCCCTGACTGTTTACGATGCTAAAGCCCCGAATATCAAGGTCTGCCACCGCTTTTCGGTAAATGGCATAGTTGACGCAGTACAGTTCTAAGTTGTTCCAGCCGGCGGCGGTCAGATCTTCCCGTTCACCTAAGATTTTTGCCTTGGATTTCCACTGACTGGCGGCAATGTCATTAAGATACGTCGGGGGTTTGGGTGCTCTTGCCATAATTTTCTGTCTTCCTTGTGAGTTTATTTTCAAAAAAAGTGCCGGGCGTAAAAATTGGAGGAGGGGGTCGGTTCCGCTGAGAAGCGCGTTGGTCATTTTTAATACCCCCACCCACTATTTCATTTGTGATTATTCTGCGACTAACCAACCGCGACGCTTTGCCGCTTCTGTTTCCCGTTCCTGATAGATACCCTGTTTGCGCTTCGCTTTGGTGATAGGATCTGTCTGTACGGTCTTGCGGTTATGGCAGGGCTGGCATAACGATTGATGATTGGATTCAGGCCAGAACAACACATCAGCTTCACCCTGTATCGGGATAATGTGATCCACAATCGTTGCAGGGGCATAGATATCTTGCTGTAGGCAGTGGACACATAACGGGTTAGTTTTCAGGTATTGCAGCCGATAGCGTCCCCATCGGTTACTGTAACCTCGTTGGGTTCGGGTTCCCCGTTGTTTGTCCTGCTGCCGTCGGGCTTCCCGTTGGTGTTGTTCACAGCGGCCTGACTTCACACGCTCACGGCAACTCGGATAACTACAGCGCTTTAACGGTTGCCACGGCATCTAATACACTCCCACATCACGATAGACAGACCACAATGACTTGATGGTAAAATGGACTTCTTTAAGTTCTGCTTCTGTCACCATCTCCCGATTTTCATACAGCAAGCTAATATAAAGCAGACAGCCCACCTTGATAGCAGGGGTAAAAGCCAATCCGTTATCAAACCGTTTGCCGATATGTTGCTGGCAAACTTCCAGCGCGGCTTCGGCATAGCCCATTAACAAGGCATCATCAAGCGTGTCGCTTTCATCCAGCCGGCAATGCTGTTTGATTTCATTTAAAGGGATTTCCGCCATTAAAAAACACCGCCTTTACAAAGCAACTCTAAGCGGGTGTATTTCGCATCAGGGATAACCGCCACAATGTCAAAAGCAGTTCCTCTGGTGTTAGCCCCGTTATAGAGAATGATATTGGCGGTGGTCACGTCATCACGGTAACGCATCCAGATACGCACAGTGGCCTCAGAGAACACCGCACCGGATGCCAAACGCTCACGCCCGCTAATCGCCCCCACTTCCGCCCAGACGGTGGCGATATCCACCCACTTGTCAATAACCTGCCCTGACGGGGCGCGTGACTGCTCGGATTTCTGGATAGTCACCCGATGCCTCAATCTGCCTGCCCTCATTCCTTGCCCTCCGGTTGTTTCTTGATTTCTACCGTTTGCTTCCATGCCTGACTGAATTCATCGCCACCTTTACGGGAGAGAGTCCCTCACGTTCACGGGCTTACCACATACGCATTACCATTGAGTAAGCAATGACGCATCAACGTTCGTTTAAACTGAAATGGGGTCTGGCAGTCATTCGGGCACTCATTCAGCAAATAATCTACAGGGTGATTACTGAGCCACTCGCGGGATTCTTTGCCGTTCAAGGATCTTGATTGCGTTGGAGTCCACCAGACCGCCGCCCAGATATTTATCGGTGTGTACCTTATAAAATCCCGGCTCGGTGATATTGTCGGGGCGGGTGCGGATGCCTGTTTCATGGTCAACAATGAAATAACCGCGTTTGAAGTCGCCCAGACCGATCACGCCATCGGGCATAAATTCGAGATAATGGACAGGTAAGCCCAGCAGCATATCGGGATCACCCGCTTGTAAGCGTTCCCGCCAGATATAATCTCCATTGCCGTTTTTCAGTTTTTGCACTTGGGCGGCGGTATTGGAGTTCATCACCCAGACGGAGTTTTTGCGGTACTTATTCTTAAGTAGAAACTTAAGGTCAATCAGGTTATCGGCCTCAAGCGTGGTAGCTTCTAGTTTTTGCAGCGTGCCAAAATCACGCACCTTGTCGCTTTTCGTGTCGCGGGGATAAGCCAGAAAGCCTTTGGCTTTTTTGCTGCCGTCACCGCTCACCAGATCCGTTTCTTCGGTATCCACGAACGTATCGGCAATCTCTGAGGTCAGCCAGCCTAAGATATCCACATCGCTAAAATCGATGATCTCTTGCGTGGTCTTGGGGTAAGCGTAGACAGGGAACAGCTTAATGCTGACTTCTTCCATCTTCGGGGTTGCTGTCTCACCGCGTGCCTTGCCTTCTTCGCCGTGTGCTACGGCTGCCCCCCCGACCGAAACCAATTGCTTATATTCGTTACTGCGAGTGGTTTTGATAGTACAGATTTGGCGCATGACTGACTCACAGGTAAGTTGCTGCATAATCTGTTTATTCAGTTCGGGGATAACGGTATAGCCACCCTCTGAGGGAACGCCCGTAGACAAGGTGCGGGTTTCTCCGGTCAGAATATAGTGACGCAATTCGTCATTACTGAGGTTCTTGCTGGTCGGCTGGGTTTTACCTGCCTGACTGCGTTCTTCGTCAGATAACGCCTCATAACGGGTAATTTCCGCACTGAGCGCATCAGACTGATTGCGCAGCTCGTCGAACTGTTTGTTTTCATCGGCAGTCAGAGAGCGCTTTTCGTTTTCGGCTTTGGTAAGCAGCGAGCGCATTTGGTTGGTTAAATCGGTTTTTTGCTGACGTAATTCGAGTAGTTTTTTCATGGTGTTTTTCAGAATAGTTATTTTTTCAGTAAATAACTATTAACATCATGAAAATAATAAGGAAGAATTATGATTCTGTTGAGCAAGCATACAAATATAGAAATGGCGATGTAAATCGCCATTCTAATAATAAAAATCATTCTTTCACTTTTATTGTGTAGGTTTTATTAAATTTACCTACTTTTGTAAACATATTGCCATAAACACCACCAGATATTTTTATAGTTATTTCTCCAGCATGTATAGGCATTCCTTGAATTTGAATACGGCTATAGTCTTTTTCTGTTGCTGGCAGAACAGGGGTTGTATAATCGCTAGGATTCCATGTTAGACCTGAGTTTGAAGGTGTTATTTTGGCTGAAAAACCCATATCTATAACACCCGGTATGTTTATTATTTCATTATATGGAACTCCTACCTGAGCATCTTTTAAATAGTTTCCATTAGGATAAATGGAAACAGTTTGTCTTGTACAAGCAGAAACAAGTAAGATGGATATAATGAAAAAAATATTTCTCATTTTTATTTTATTGGTTTAAAAACCAACCCTCCAAATGTATGTTTTAAAAAATAATTTAAATTATTATTAGGTTTAACCCGCTCACTAATCCCTCCCCAAGTAAACATATTTAAATTAACTATTTCATTTTCACTATCTAGGTTTATTGACTTTCCTTTTGAGCTAACTTCACCTTCCCATACAATCCAATGATTTTTACCTGAAGTTTCACCAGCTGATCCGTTTAGCATTCCAACCGATATTAAACTTACAACAATATACCCTTTTCTTATATAATCGTTTAAAGTTATTATATCATTGATATTACTATGGGAAAAAATACTTATATTATCAAAAATTTTCTCATAACCTGCTTTCTCAAACCATTCGGTTAATTTCCCCCACATTGTAACTCCCGCTGTTTCAGCTTCAACTTGATTATAGCCAAAAATAGCATTTTCTGAGTCTCTTAAGCTCGCTAATGTTATCCAATCTAAACCTGAAATTGTTGGTGCTCCATTATTATAGAAAGAACCGTTAGGGTGGCGGCAACCATCACCCGGTTTAATTTCTAATCTACCTATTTTAGTCTTGCCATATTTCCATAGCTCACGGGCAGATTGCTCATAAATATCTGGCCTATCCTTCTGTAAGCAATAAAAAAATGCCGCTGGGCCACATAAACTAGCCCATCCTTGTCTTGGATAAGTTTTTTTTGCAATTCTATCCTGAATTTCCGATTCAATTTTAATTTTTTCAAATGGATCTTTTTCGTGACCAACTGGATATTCTTTTGCAATAAATACTCTTTCAGGGATAGTAATTTTTAATTCAATCGTATTATCGCCATAGCTGACGGGTTTTGTTTCAGCCGTACTTTCAAAATAGCAGGCATTTTCTCGTTTGTTATCCGAACAGGCTTTACCTGCTACAAATTCACCCAGCGTATACATTTTTTTAAAAGGGGCTTGCAATGCCTGAATAGTATTTGAACCGTGTTTACGGTAAAGCATAATTTGCATAATATAAATTACAGAAAGATCATCATCTGTTTCCTGAGTAATATGTTTTTGAGTTTCATAATTACTCTGCAATTGCGCTTTTTCAACATCCAGTAATATATGATGATTTCCTGCTGCATCCTGACGAGAAATAATTAAATCGTAAAACAATTTTTCAGCAGGTACATTCGATTTAATTTGAGTGTAAACGCTATAAGTTGGCATGGTATTAATCCCTTAAAATATGAAATTCAAGATTCTTTTTGTCATCAGTGAGATGCCATTGGGTATAACCTTGTTTATCAGTCTTGCCTTCCTTTACCTGACCATCCGGCAGGCAAACACGATACTTATGTTCGGCTAAAAGATTGCCGTTATCATCCGTAAAACGATAGCGGACGTGATGTTTAGAGGGTTTTGCGGATGTTTCTTCAACCAATGGCTGTTTAAGCAGCTTCACATTCGTGAACCCAGACAATAACGGCCTGCCTTCTTCACGCCCGGCTAATTGGGTAATGCTATAACCCGATGTGCCTGCAATAAGATGCCTGCATGAAATAGACTTATAATCAAGCTGTACTGTCTCATACGGAATCTGGTCATTACTGTTTATCGAATGGGGATAATGACAGGCAAAATCAACTATTGTTGCGCCGGTCAGCTTGATTTCATAAAAGGCTTCTAATTGCCCCATCGGGCTAGTTCGATAACTCAGAAAAACAGCCTCTAATAATTCGTTACCGTCAATTGCCATTGCTAAGAGTGGTGAAGATTTATCAATGGGTTTGGTAAAACTGACCGGATGATGGTGCGCGTTTTGATCACGGCTCACTGTATGACTGATACTCAGTACCTGTATTTCATCTTCCCGGCCTGCCTGATAGCGGTTTCCTATCGATTCAGGTGTTGAACAGCCAGCCGAAATTAATCCCTGTTTCTTGCCCTTTAACGACAAGTAGATGATGTGTGACATCTTATCTCCTGTGATCTGGTTTCCGATAAATATCGAATGAAACAGGATACAACAGGAATATTTATCTATTCCAGTCAGAGTATAAACGCAGCAATGAATTTGTGATTAATCTCTGTTTTTTAAAGTAAATCAGAAGATTACATCGTTTAAATTTCTGGCAGCACCAAATCAGGCTGATACCTTATTTGACTGTCTTCGATTTATCCGGCTTTATTTACCTGCCAAAGATACCCCCCTATAAATCTTTTTCGCCCTCTCAGTTATGCACCCTCTGCACAATCCCCTAAAAGCCTTGCTACATCTGGGTTTGTCGTAATTAATATGATATTCATTAACTGTATCCTCTATTCACCCCTTTTTTATCCTAATGAAGAGAATGTATAGTTGATGTATAGCTAAAAAATAACTATACATCTATTATTTTTTTTAAATACAGATAGATACTTAAAATGATGTATAGAATGCAGACTTAAACTCAAAAGGTTTATAGCAGGGATTTAAAGTCCCGACACTCAGGCACAGACGGCAGCCATTCTTCGGCTTCTTCCGACAACTCAACGTTATAAGAGTAGCCTTTCTTAGTTCGCACTTTCCGATACTCCTTCCGGTATTCCAACATAATCTTGGGCAGCGATTCGCCGAACTTGGTCAGTGTTAATGGGCGTTCAAAGCCGTGCGCTTCCATACAAAGAAAGATAAGCATGATACAGGTACAATCTCGGTGCGCGTGGGCTGATGTTCTTATTACCCATCTTCATCCCGGTCGTATCATCGACGGACACCAGATAACCGCAAAAACGATATAACGGATCTGAATTGCTTTTCACCGTTAATGCTTCGTTAGAATCGCGTTGCGCCTGTAGCAGCTTTTTAGCCTTGTTCTGGTCGGCAAATTCCGTTAACAAATGACGGATAATCACAGGCAGTTCCCGGCTGATTTTCTCCGGCAATTGTGGGTCTTTCTCGGATTCTTTGACCGGAATATTAAACGGGAATATCACCCTACGCCGTGCAATCCCGCCGTTACGTTCCGTAAAGCTCATCGGTTCGTTATTGGTGGCTAATACAACGGCTTTGATTACCGTAGAAAATTGCTTCTCATATTTCCCGTCAACTTCAATCAAATCACCGCCAGTAATAGCCTTAATGCCAGCGCCTTCACCGACATATTTAACTTGATCGGGTAGCGTAATCAGGCTTTTCCCGACAAACTGATAGCGGCCTCTGGCTTCATCCAATGCTCTCATATTGCCACTGGCTGTATTATGCTCTCCTGCCAATAGTGTTGCTATATAGGTAAAGATACTTTTACCGCTACCACCTTCGCCCGTCACTTCAATAAATAGCTGCCAGTCATAGCGGTTTGCCAGGATCATAAACAGGGCGGCTTTGATGCGATTCATTTTGTGTTCATTGCTTCCCGCCGCATGGGATAGCCAACGGTAAAAATCAGGAGCATGATCCGGCAAATTTTCACCGATAGCAGGCGGGGTGAATGTAATGCCGTTATGGTTCATTAGCCAATGTTCCGGCTGATGTGGGGTAAATTGTTGTGTCGATAATTCATATACACCATTACGAAATCCGATTAAATCCTGCCGCTGTTCGCCGATAACCGGCACTTGTAATTTCATGGCACAGATAGCATTGTTGATCCCGTTCGGGCTGTAAGGGGTTTCGTGCTGGTCAAAAATTGCCACCATTGTGCGGCGCAGCTCATTATCTGATACGGTCTGCCATGTCGTACCGTTAAAATGGTAAACCATATCACTTTCTGGATTGACCGCGACCTCGCCATAGCGCTCGACCACCAACGCCCCGCGCTGACTGGCTGCCATTTGTGCCAGATTGTTGTTGGCTTTTTTTGGCTTCGATTCGTGGATCACCGCTTCTGCTTCCATTAGTCTTTTCTCCCCAACCTGATATAACCCGTTATTAAATGCCTGCTTTGCTGCCTCAATGCCGTGATGCTGGCGATAATCGTCCCAATCGACTTTCAATGCCGTTGACGGTAGTGTTACCCAGCCACTAATCGCTATAGCGGCCTTCTCTGCCGCAATCTTGCCAACGTTCTTTTTCAGCCTGCCGTTTTTGTCCCGTTCGCCTTGCCCGTGCCAGTCATTATCAGCAGCAATGATGATTCTGGCGTTTGGCCACCGCTCTCTCACCAGTCCGGCTACCACCGATAAATTACTTTCATCAATGGCCGCCAGTACCACACCTTCATGTAATTGGCTGACGGTTAAGGCTGTTGCGTAACCCTCGGTAATAATGATCGTGTCAGGTATTCCGGTAATCTCTGAGACAGGAATAAAGCTGCCTTTCTTCTGAGTCCCTGAGACAAGGCGCTTTTCACCATTAGGCTTAATGGTCTGCCCGCCTGTGATCGTGCCACCCAGTGTCTGAGTCACCAGTAATAAAGAACCATCTTTTAATAACCGCTGGTTGGGGCATTGCAGCCCCTTTTTCACCAGATATTGAGATTCGCCAGTAATAGCTGTAGCGAGCATTGTTGTGATGCGTTCAGCAATAGGTTTCACTGGTCGGGGCTGCTCTTTAGCGGGCTTGGGTTCAGGTAAAGGAAGTGCCAGCACATCCGCCACGAGTTTCGCCGCTGCAAAGATTGTGATCCCTTTGGTTCGCGCCACCAAATCCAGACCATCACCGTGATTCTGCTCATCACACTGGCGACAATGCCAGTCACCGTTATTGTTATCGTCAATAAAGTGAAAGCGATCAGTACCTCCACATATCGGGCAAGCGCCGTGTTTGCCCTTTAAGGGAACATCAACGCCACAGGCGGGCAACAAGAGTTGCCAGTGAGTGACTGCGGATTGCTTCACTGCACGGATAACATCTAACGGGCGGCTGTTCTGATTATTATTTCCCTGATTCACGATTACTCGTCCTCGCCATGAACCACCGCATAAAGCGAGTAGTAAGCTTCCTGATTGATATCACAGGCCAGCGAAAGCAAATCATGTAACTCTTCTGAACAATGTTGGCTGGCCTGCTCAAGAATGACTTCGTATAAAGAAGTGCATAAACCCGCACGAAACGCGGCCTGATCTAATGAGCCGGATTGCCTATGTATCACGGAATTTAATAATTTATTCGCAAGAGGCTGCGGGGCATGTTTCAACAGAGCGCGGTGAACTTCCTGATTGATATCGCACGCCAGTGCAATCAAGTTATTTAAGTTGGTTTCGCACTCGTCGTTCGCTTTTTTGATAATGAACGTGAAGAGTGAAGTGCTCAAACCTACGCGATACAGCGCCTGCTTTAGTGAGATAGGTTTATTGCTCATGGTGTGCCTCCTGACGTGATACGAAGATCAGCGAGAACATACCAGCCAGCCGCTGAGTGCCGGATGCAATTAGGAATGTAAATTTTAGGCGAGTTTGGTTAGACTGTGTGTCAGCCATGATCGTTACCTCGATTAACGGTTTGGTTAGATGCCTCGTCAGTGTTCCACCACTACGGGGCATTGCTTTTTTATGGCGCTCATCTTTATAATGGTTCGCACCACTGTTTAATAAATTAACATAATGGTTCGAACCGATGCAAGATGAAAAAAGCAAAAAACCCTATGAACGAAATAACAGCACACGTCGAACAATTCGCTTTGAAGACGATCTGCTTGAGCAAATTGAAGAGATAGCTGATAAAGGTAATTTCAGTTCATGGGTTAAAGATGCTTGCCGCGAAAAACTCCTGACTTTAGGAATAAAGCCTAAAATCTGAACCAACCAGTAATAACTGTGATTGTTAACTAACCCTCTTAAAGAGGGTTGTTTATCAAATTGATAATTGCTTAATCTCAAAGAATCTCTATAGCTATTTACCATCACACCACCTATTCCCCAAAATCAAACTATTTTTAGAGTGAGTTTGACCGCTGCCAATCAAGGCAGTAATTTTTTCCATGGTGTTATTAGTTAGCAGGTTTACGGCTATATGGGTTATTTACATTGTCTACAGTGGGCGGATTACGTACCCAGTGCAGCAGATCACTGAGCAACCAAGCACAGGAATTGCGGCCTAGTGGCTTACGGGCAGGAAAGCGGCCTTCATTTTCCAGTTTCCATGCTGACGTTCTGGAAATAGAGGTAATGTGCTGGCGTTCCTTTTCACGTATAAGACGATCATAAGGTTCGCCATACTCAGAAAGGATTGAGCGGCGTTCTTCAGGTGTAGGAGTACTGTATTGAATGGTCATGTTACCCTCACTGTTTAATTGTTTTTGTGAGGGTATTTTACTTAAATGAAATCATTACAAAAGAAATCAACATTGTTGCGTGTCTATCACAATTATCCTGCTTATCATCAAATCAATTAAACCCTATTATTGAACTGCCTTTAATATAACCACATTCTCATAATTACCCGCCAATACATCCAGTCTCTCGCACCATTTGTTTAAAGCATCTAGCTTCTCTGGTAGGTATTGGCTCCGGTTATAAACCGCTAGCACACCACCTAAAGTATGCCCTAACAGCAATTCAACAATGTGTGGAGCGATTCCCGCATCACTTAGCATGGTTGCAAATGTACGCCTAAAGTCATGAAGAACCCATTTTTCATTATGTTTTAATCTTTCCCATACTCTGTTCCCAGTTGAACTAACAGCCGTATTTTCTTTATATTCTCCTAATAAATATTCAGAATGTTTATTTTGAAATTTTAATCTACGTATCTTCGTTACCATAGCATCGGGGATAGGCCTTACTATTTTCTCTCTCGTTTTACTGTTAATTTCAGGAACAATCCATAACCTTTGCTCCAAATCCCACTCATTCATTTTAGAACGACGAACTTCGACAGTTCTGGCACCAAACACAATTAATAAATAAAAAAGATCTGAATAATAAGGAATAAAAAAATCACTATGTACCGCTCTAACTACATCAGATAATTCTTTTTCAGTTAAAACTTTTTTTCGCTTATTTAATTTTACGCCTATATCCTGCTTCGTAATACCTTCCAAAACATGGGAAACAGCAAAACGTCTGATTCTACAAAACTTAAGAGCCTGCTGTGACATTTGCAAAAGCATTCCCGCCACACTTGGAGCTACTTTTTTTACTTGGTCAAAGCGTTTTAGCCAATAAGGTGTATCACAATCCGCAAGAGCCATATCACCAATGTAAGGAAATAAATGTTTATTAAAACGCTCTCTGTATCTACCAGCATTCACTATATGATTATCAGCATATTCCGTTAACCAATACTCAATAGCATCCTGAACTGTAACTGGCTTTAATGTTTCTTCTCTATCAAGCTTTATCATTCGTTGGGGATCTTTGCCTTCTGCTAACCATGTCCGGCATTGAGTTCGCAGCTCTCTGGCTTTCGCTAAAGACAGATCAGGGTATCGCCCAAGGGTAAGTAAATTTGCTTCCGTGCTCCTTCCACCTAGTCGATACTTATAAATCCAAGTTATAGAACCTACTTTCGTGATACGAATCATCAGCCCAGCACCATCAGATACTTTTCTCACCTTATCAGAGCGAGCACCCAGTAACGATTTGAGTTTCTTATCTGATAATCGATTTATTCCAGTAGTCATTTGGCTCTCTAACTCAAGATATTCGTTACCCCACCGATTACCCCACAGTGTGATGTAAAAGTAAGAAAACGTCAATAAACACTGGAACAATATACAGTATAAAATTTAATATAAGGAATTGATATTTAAGATAATTAAATGCAAATAAGATAACATCAGAACACCAAACTTCATTGGTGACGATAACTTAGCATTCGATTTTTAAACCCCAGTACAGAATATTGATAACTTGTCTGATGTCTTATCAAACAATTGAGGAGGCATTATAGCCCCATTCTTGCTAAAAAAGATAAAAGCCTCCATTTCCCTCCTACCAGTTGTAGCCTCAGTTGAATTTTCAGGATCAAATCAAGATCTGTGTATAAAATTTTGGATAAGCCCCTAAAATAACCCCAGGAATGATTCATGATGTCGAAAACTATGATCTTATCTGCATTGATCGTTTTCAGTATGAGTGTTGCCTATGCAAGCCAAGAGAAGACGGGATGTGAAATAAAGAAAAAAACATTGAAGAAACAACTTGAATACGCACAGGCAGATGGAGATAAACGCCTGATTGCAGGGTTGACACGCACTTTAGAAAGTATAAAGGCCACTTGTGAACTGGAAAAACGCTTAAAATATCAACAGCACAACCCAGAACCGACAAAAAACAGACTTAAAAAAGTGCAGACCAAGAAGAAATAACAGACTTGCACCAAAACACCTATCAACCAATAGCTAGGGTATGACTACAAGCTTCTTCCCCTGACTTGCTGTGCATTAGAAGGGGAGATTTTGTAATAAACTTTATCGCCCATAAATGGCTTATTTTCAATTTCCACCGAAAGGATCGAGTTATCTCTGGAAATCGCATAATAGATAAAATTATTTCCTTTTACATCATAAGGATAATTAAAATCAGGTTTAAGAAATTTCTTCTCGTAAGACTCTGCATGAGGATAATATTCATCCGAATAAATCACCTTCTGATTTTTAACAAAGATAATTTTATAAAAAAGACTGGCTTTCCCCGTAAATGCCGCACCAATAATATACTCAATATCCTCACGACCCATCCCTTTATCGATGATATACATTTTATCCCAATCAAAAGACGTGATTTTATTCATATCGATCAAACAGGTCGTATTCTTCTGACAATGTTTATCAACATAACCAATAAGACTCAACTTACTGTTATTAAAAGATAAAAATACAATGACAATTCCCAATATTAACGCAAATACGATAATAATATTCTTGTTGGCAACATGGACAAACATCATTCCCCCTTCATAATCAAATTTGATATGAGAAAACGGTTTTTGGAATTTTACCCTTGGCAATCAACTCATTACTATTAAAGCTATAACATCGGTCTTATCACTATTGCTCATGTTGTGATATTGATAAACCCAATTTGAAAGAGTCCCCCTCTGCTTTCAATCAGCAGCCTGATCTTTTGGAGTTTACAATATGCCATGAGGATATATCTTGATGTGTGGATAAGTTGCCACATCACTTACAAGCAACTGTTTTACAATTGCTATTTGATCTTTTAAGTGCAATTTACAAGATAAAAAAATTCAACCCCTCTTTGTTCTTCCTGCATTTAAAGAACACTATCATCGGTGCTCTATACAGCGAAAAAGTATACTAATTGTACTAGCAATTTCTTTTGTTACAAATAGGAAAATATGGTAAGCAAATAATAAATGAAATAAATCATCGCTAATGTGAAAGGGTGGTAGTTTAAGAGGGAGCAGAAGACTTAATTTGTTATGGAGGAAGTGCGGGATAAATAGAAAAAACGGATAAAAACACTGGCCATTTATACATGCCAGTATGGTTTTTACGTATGTTCTTATCTGAAATAATGGTTATCTTCTGACGATGAACGTTCATCTTTCATTTGTTGTTCATTGGCGGGAGAAACCCGATAAAATTTTTTCCCAGAACCGTGATATGCTCTCACCACTATCAAAAGTTTTGTATTATTTTGAGTAACAAGGTAATAATCAAAATCATCTTTTTCTTTTTCATCTGGGGAAGAAAAATAAATTATCAATCTTCTATAATCTGCAAAAAAACCAAAAGGTGGATAATATTCATCGACATAAACAATTTTATTGTTTCTAACAAAAACGAATCGATACAGTTTATCCATTGACCAATCATGATAGGGAATACCAGTAATATCATTAACCTCACGTATATCCATTTCCACATCAAATAAATACATGGTATCCCACTTAAATGGTGTGATTTTCCTCATATCAACCACACATTCCTGATTTGGATGACAATAATTATCAGCATAATCGAACAGACCATCTATGATGTTGAAATTTCTATTTTTATACACCGGAAAAACAATAATCAGGAGATAAAATAATGAATTTATGTTTTCTCATATAGTTTATAACGTTATATATGGATACTTTTATTTTTTCAAAAAAATAACATTTTCATAATTAGCATAAGATTATTATTTTTCTTTATCGCATATTGAAAAACATGTAATACTACCGATGCTTTTATTTTCAGAATAACTTCGGATTTTACCTCGATTAAAAACTTTAATTAAATTATCCATATCATGGTTTAACCTCTTATTGGC
The DNA here is from genome assembly GCF_028598775.1 of Xenorhabdus aichiensis. Lineage (NCBI taxonomy): Bacteria > Pseudomonadati > Pseudomonadota > Gammaproteobacteria > Enterobacterales > Morganellaceae > Xenorhabdus > Xenorhabdus aichiensis. The sequence goes on along the minus strand of NZ_JAQRFO010000008.1, from coordinate 4,431 downwards.
GGCTGGTTGGCGGAGAGCGGTTTTCTGGATCAGCCTATTACGGTTGAAACGGCGTATGGCACTATTGTAATAAGAGCCGAATTACCGATTTTTCTGGCCTAAAAAAATCAATAAAAATAAACCGGAATGCTGGCATGGAATTCCGGTTTATTTTACTTTTAGACTGTATTCTAAAAATGTTATTGTTGCTCTGCCCTTTCAACAAAATCATTCAGCGAGCGAGAAAATTCCCTGATACTGTCTGTTTTTAGTTTTTCTGTAGATGTACTATCACCATAGCCAGATGTATTTATATCGAAATTGAATCTTTGAAACGTGATAGAGAAAATACCGTTAATCCACCCCCTGGACTATACTCATCGCCTTCATAACGAGCGTCAAAATAATATCCCGTTTTCTTGTGAAAACCAATAAGACGATCAAAATATTGACACAGTTCAATCGCTATTGAAGAGTCATCAGAATAATAAGGCCGGTCATAAGATAAAATAAACCAGCCCGACTGTAGTTTTAATTCAGGTAAGTTCACGTGTGATAAAAACATATTATTCTTTCATTTCACTTCTTTTGAAAATATTGTACTTACTATCAGAAATTACGTTCAATTATAAGAATATGGTTTAATAAGTGTTACACTTATTATATAAATTCAGGTTGCATTTATTATGTGAATTAGCGTTTATATTTATATTTATATTTATATTTATATTTATAACAGAATAACAGAATAACAGAATAACAGAATAACAGAATAACAGAATAACAGAATAATAAAATAATAAAATTAATATTCCATACCAATTATTAGACAAGACAAATCTTAAATATTAATATCTTCGGCGTGGTTTATTATTTAATTAACCAACTGATACATATCCACAAAATAAAACAGAATGCCAATATGTTTATCTATTTTATTTTACTCTCCGTTATATTTTCAAAATATTATTAGTTCTCTGTTATTTCAAAAAATTAAATGATGGCCATCTGTCGATTGATAATAACTGGCCAGAAAACGTGGCTGTTCAGCCATACCCCACGCGGCGCATAAGCGAGCGCGATCCTCTACAGTGTCACTGACACGGCAAAAGCCAATGGGCTGATCCCCTTCGATTACATCATGGTTTGCCTTGATGAATTATGCCAGCCTATCCCGGATTTAGAGAAACGCCTACCATGGACGATGGCGGAGAGGAAGGTGTAATCCACCATACGCTCACGATTTTTTGGCAAAACTGCTGGATAGTCAGTTCGGATTTTTTCTGCTGTTCAAAAATGTCTAGCCACTCAGCTTGAGTAAACTTGGATTGGCTCATGCGGGTTACCACCATAATAAGAGCAAGTGATGCCATTGTAATGAATGAAGCAACCTTGGGTACCCGCAGCATCAAGCAACAGTACCAGGGCCAGCAAGACCAGCTTAGTGAGATTAAGCTCCGAATGCGGGAACTGATTGAGGATTATCGGGCAGGATAATAATAAAAGCCGGAAGACCCAAGGATCTTTCCGGCTTTTTTATACAACAATGATGTATTTATTATTCTAACTAGCTACTTTATATTTCTACTCTTGACAAATAATAACCAAGATGCAGTCCTTTAAAATGTTCTTTTCTAACGTAGAACCTCATTTTTAAAATAAATGAAAATATATCAAAAAACAAATCATTCGATTTTCCACAAAACTCTTTTAAGAGTAAAACTTCTTCCGGTTTGTTTTTTAATACATAATATATGTAATTCATTACAATTATTTTTGAAACAAAAACATTTACACGCTCTTGTCCAGAAGAAACACAATCCTTTATTACTTTAAAAATTTCACTCTTATTCTCAGAGTACTTCTTAATAAAAAAATCAGGATAAGTGTAATCTATATTATAATCTTCAAAAGGAAGATGATAATCTTTATCATGCGAAGTTAAAAAATTAATTGCATCACAATGGAATTTATTAATTTCTATTAATGTTTCTTCCTGCCCTTTTTTTACATATTGCTTAGCCAAATCATGTATGGAAGATAACATACTCATTACTTTCTCCCTCTTACTTACGCCCTCATTTTTACCACAGATAAAATAAAGAACATCATCCTCAACAACAAAATTTTTATCAAAGTTGTCGCCAAATCCGATCTCATAAAAGAGATAGTTAATAAAATCGCTTTTATACTGGTCTAAATTATTCCCCGCATCTATTCTACCAATGTTTTTTAGTTGATGAACAAAATAACTTATAAAAATATTTTTACCCTGATAATAATCATTATTATTTATCGAAAAAATATTTGGTAATACGCGAAGAAAATTATTGAAAGGATCATACGGTTTATAACAATGAAGATCACATGGTATTTTTTTTTCGTTTAAACATTCATACCATCTATGAAGACTAAACTCAGAATCATTTACTATCTTCAGTGAAATAATTTCATTAAATTCGTCATCACATCGCTCAAATAACACTATGTCATTATCTATCGGATTAGCTCTTTTATTGAATAGTCTTTTCAATTTATATATATAGAGATCATTTAGATTCATTTTTATTAATCCAGTTTATGAGAACATTTTTTGGGTTTACCCCATTTCCCTTTAACTTTTTGTTCACTTCTAGCTTTTATAATTTCATTATTGAATGCAGAATCAGGATTTTTAATCAAATTGTAACCAATGCCTCTGGCACCAGCTTCATTTGTATTTTTAGATAATACCCCATCCTTATAACCAGCTTCTCCGACGAAAAACCCCTCTAAATCTTTAGCATTTTGTAATATATCCATTCCTTTCGGTGTAATGGTATAAACAACTCTAAAGACTTCATCATTAGGATTCCAATTAGCTCCAGGTAAGTTAACCCAACGAGCTACACTTCCTCTTATATGAGGTACAATTTTCCCTCCCGCTGCCTTGACTGCCTCGACTTCACCTTCTCCCATATACTTAACTATCTCATGAGCCTGTGCATTCGTTTTTCCTTTGGCTTTAGCCAAACCTAGCGGGTCAATCCAAGACGTCGGGTTGGACACATAGGCATAGGGATTCTCACCCCCAGCTAGCCCAATTGGGTCGGGCGTCAGATACTGCCCCGCGACCGCCGAATAATACCGGAACCGATTGTAGACCAGCCCGCTTTCTTCATCCAGCCACTGGCCGGCGAATTTCAGCCCCGGATCAAACTGCGCGTTTTCACCCAGTGCCTTCAGGCACAAGCCATATAAAGAATGGGCAGGCTGACGCCAGACCCGATGCCCTTTGGGGTCAAATAACGCCAGCGGTTCGCCTGTCGGCGCACACACGGCATACTGGGTCTGAAGTTCACCCGCCCGCAAATCACTGCGGTTCTCCGGGTAACGGCCAAGGACTAAACTGCTCTTAAAAGAACAAAGCCGGCAGATCACGGGGATCTTTCCGGCTCTATTTATTTATTAATTAGATCTTATATTATTTATAGAGAATAATTAAAAAGTTTCTTCTTCTAATTCATCCGTTCCCATTTTCATAAATAAAACTTCTAATGCTTCCCATGGGAAAGGATGTTCATAAACTACTATGCTTATTTTTAAACATTTACTACCCAGTTCTTTCACATCCCATAAAAACCAAGTTCTGTTCTCTGGCTCTAACCAATATAGCCAATCATTAAGAGTCCAGTCATCAGAATCATCGGAGTCAGAAAAAGAACTCACAAATTCTTTCGGTAAAATAGAACTCCATTTATCAATACTAGGCCAAGTTGAAAAACTATTTTCATGAATCAATAGTAATATTTCTTTTACTTTATCTAAAATATCACTTGCACTACTTTCGTTACAATTAGCAATATAATCAACGATAAATCCCTCATCCTTTTTAATCACAGAAAAGGACGATAATACCCTATTTTTTTCATCCTCTAATTTCATTTTCATTATTTCTGACATTGTCATAATATTTTCCCCGAACCTGGTATAATATTACCATTTAATAACTCATTAATATGGTCTGTTCTTAATCCATATTGATTTGGCGCTTTTTTAACATCAACCTTAAGAGGCAGCCTTTTATTTGCCTTACTTTTACCTACATCTCTTTCTCTAATGGCTGTTTCTTTTAGTTTATCTAGAAACGATTGTTTAACCTCGAAGGTGTTAATTACTTTATCTCCTCCTTCAGCCCCACGGAAAGTCATCGCTCTACTTTCTTCTCCAAAATTCAAAAATAACATTCTCTCTGTATCAGGAATAGAGACATTTCCCTTCTCATCAATAAAAATTCTCTTACTATTTGCATGGTCTGTTTCGACTCGAAAAACAGAAACCGTATCGCCACATTTACCGCTATTTAATCCCAGCGGATCGATCCATCCCGTGGGATTTGATACATAAGCGTATGGATTCACTCCCCCCATCAATCCAATAGGATCAGGCGTCAGATAACAACTGGCCACCGCC